>JAJDAS010000078.1 GCA_029261755.1 Nitrospinia bacterium | reverse complement strand
AAACTTGATAAAGACTATGGCGATGTGGACGTCCTCGCATGGAAGCCAGAAGGGGATGAAGTGTTAGCAATAGAATGTAAAAATCTCAAATTCGCAAAGACTTCTGGAGAAATGGCAGAGCAACTTAAAAACTTTAGCGGCCTGGTTTTACCGAACGGGAAACGCGATGATTTGCTTAAACATCAGGATCGTTGCAACCTTTTGGCTAAAAGGACTGAGGATGTAGCCAAGACAACCAGAATGGGGAGTCAAAATATTCATATCCATACTGTCGTTTGCTTCAGTAAACCAGTAGCGATGCAATTTATAGCAAAGCGGTTTCCTGATGTTTCGTTCCTAAGCATCGACGGTCTTTCTGAAAAGTTAAAACAGGATCAAAAAGCCATAAGGTAACTGACTGAAATTTTTTAAATTAAACCCCTTTTCAAATTGAATCCCAAAAGCCCGCTGCCTTCCCTGGTGACCGTCAATTAAAAAAACCAGTCATTTGCTGACTACTTCTAATTCCCGCTTAAAATCAGAAAGAAGTTTTTCCTCCTGCTTAATACGTTCTTCTACGATCTGTTTTAACCATGTCTGGTAGCCGCGAGCCCTGTGAAGTTTCGCAAGATATTTAGCTTTTTCAATAATTGCCGGTGAAAAGCGAATGGAGGTAGGTTTGACGGTGACTGGCTTATCCCACTTATTCATATCATCCGCCTCTGAAATAACTATTTTGTCAATTTCTTCCTCGGTCATGTTTTTTCGTTTTGTCATATCGGCCATCCTGTAATTATTCTGACAATTTTGCCAGGTTTAAGTTGAAAAATTATTTTTAGCCTCCTGCCGCCATTTGTCCGCCCAATTAACTGCCAGCGGTCCTTAAACCTTTTATTCCTTCTGATCTGACAATCATTAAAGAAGGTTTCAACAGCTTCTTCAAAATTAACGCCATGGACGCCAAGCTTATCCTGCTCCCAGTCATACTCAAATTCGGATGGAATAAAATCGTTCCATTTCATATTCTATTATTGTGGGTACAAAATTACAAGAAAGTTGAGTTGAAATAATATAAAACATAAAAGATGTAGCTACAAATAGAACTGTGTCCTAAAAGCTCGCCGTCTTCCCGGAAGCCATCAATTCAAAGAAAACAGCCATTTACTTTCCGGTGACATTGATGGGCATATGTGAGCTTTGCCTTATAACTCATCCCCGGGAAGTGGTTCCCGGTCAGGGACCTTATCCAGAATCTTTTTTAAGTCTGCTTTTCTTGCTCTTTTAGCCCTGTTTATTAAATAATCTTCCGTCATGATCGCTGAAATTTTCTCCGAAACCGCAGACGAAATAAAGTGGTTTATTGATACTCCTTCCCTTTTGGCTATCTCTTTAATGTGTCTGTGTATCGAATTAGGTAGTCTCAAACTTAAAGCGCTCATTTTATTCCCTCCAATAACTTCCTCTACCTTCGGTGTCATTGATTGCCATTTGGCTGGGCCGTCATTGATTGCTCTAGTGGTCAATTCTATGCCGCAACACGTTCTATTTGCGTATATTCGTCTTTTCGCTTTTTCTCCATTTGTTGCAGATCGTAGCACGCTTGCCAGTTAAGCCAGTATTCCGCAGTTGTACCCAAATAGCGGGAAAGCCTCAAAGTCGTATCCGGGGTTATTCCTCTCTTGCCATTAATTAGCTCATTGACCCGTTGGAAACTGATATGAATGTTTCGAGCTAATTGAGATTGAGAAATATCCATGGGTTGCAAATATTCCTCCCATAACACTTTCCCGGGATGTTCCACCTCAAAACCTATTTGTCCCATTTTTCACCTCACTTCTGATAATCGATTATTATTACTTCCTCTGAATTTCCATTAAAAAATCGGAAACAGAGCCTGTATTGAGCATTGATCCTGATGCTATGCTTTCCTTAAAATCTAAAACAAATTTTACCACAGACGCGAAGAACATAGAAAAAGGCAAAAAAATAGCTTAGGAATGCAGGAAACCAGGAAAAACCGGAAAAGCAAAAAACTATAAGCCCCTCCCTGCATTTCCTGAATTCCTAAGATGAGAATGGTTTGCAAATATGGAGCAAGGACGGAATTATTTTAAAATAAAGCCATATCCTGTATTATTAACGCTAATAAAATCTTTTAAAAAATTAGTGGTTAAAAAGCTTTTGTTTTTTTGTCTTTGAGACTTAGTGGTTAAAAAATTTAAAATATCTTTGGCTTTACTTTGAATAAAATCTTGATAAAAAAAATTCCAACCCTTTTTTACTTATTGATGGCCTTGATTGTTCCCAATGAAACTGCATGGGCCAATTCTCCGGTCAAGACTCCGCAAAGTAAAAAAACCAATCACAAGCTGACTCCTCATGTAGACCTGAAAACCCTGATTTCTTTAGCTTTTCTTAATAACCCCAAGCTAAAAGCCGCCAAATTGAGGTGGGAGGCAGTGGTTGAAAAACATCCCCAGGTAACGGCTTACGAAGACCCCGTCCTTCAATATACCCGCTTCATCCAGCCTGTGGAAACACGGATCGGACCCCAAAAACAGAGCATCGCCTTTTCCCAGAAGATTCCTTTCCCGGGAAAGCTCTCCTTAAAAGGAGACATCGTCTCCCGCGAGGCCCAAAAAGCCCGGCTGAACTTTGAAAAGGAAACGCGGGACCTCATCGTTGAGCTAAAAGACGCCTATTACGAGCTGGCCTACATCATCCAGGCCATTGATATTACCAAGGAAAACAAAAAGCTGGTGGAGCATCTGGCAAAAATCGGGACCACGGACTACTCGGTGGACGGAACTACCCTCAATGATGTATTTAAGGCTCAATCTCAATTGGCACAGATATCCTATGATCTGATTCTTCTCACGGAATTCCTAGAGGTGGAAAAGACACGGATCAACGCCATCTTAAACAGACGACCGGAGGAACCTCTTGGGACTCCCAAAAAATTGCCCTTCCCCACTCTGGCGCACACCATTGAAGAACTTTATGAATTAGCCACGGCAAACCAACAGGAGCTTGCCATTTCCGATGTGGAAATCCATAAACGCCTAAAGAAACTGGACCTGGCAAAAAAGGAGTATCTTCCTGATTTTAGCATTGGGTTTAACTTTCTTGAGATGGGAGAGGCGGTGCCCGGTGCAAACGGCACCCGCCCCAAGGACAGCGGGAAAGACGCATATGGCGTTAATGTGGGTGTCACCATTCCTCTTTGGTTTGGAAAAAATAGAGCACGGGTGGCTGAAGCTAAATTAAGACATGAGGAGGCGGTTCTTCTAAAAGAGGATTTGGAGAACCAAACCTATTCCGTCATAAAAAGAATTTATTTTAAACTTCAGAACTCTCAACGTTTGGTACGGCTTTATCAAGAGTCCCTGATCCCTCAAGCACAGCAATCCATGGAAACGGCGGAAACCTGGTACAAGGAAAAAAAGGGAAGTTTTTCAGGGCTGCTGGAGACCCAGGCGGTGTGGCTCAATTTTAACCTGGCCTACTACCGGGCGTTAGCCGATTACCATCAGCGTCTGGCTCTGCTGGAAAAGCTGGTTGGGGTGAGTTTGGAGGCCAAATAAATGAACATTTTAAAAACAATACTAACTCTAATAGGGTTGTTCATCTTTTTTCCTTCCAATACATTCGCCGGGGATAAAGATTACCGGGAAATGAGGGAAGAAATCGAGTCCTATAAAGCCCCTGTATTTTATGAACAGAGCGTTGCGGAAGCTCCGGTTCAACCCGTGAAAAAAGGGGAAACGGAGGGGGACGTCGCTGAATCGGAATTGAAAATAATAGAAAAAGAATTGGAAGAACAAAAACAAAATTGGGAGGCCGCCATTGCAAGGATTTCCAGCTCTCAAGAATTTTTCGACTTTGAATCTCCGGTCAGCCAAAAAATACGAAAAACCGCTAAAAATGAAGAAATTAAAGAAATTCTCAAACAAGAAATTGATCCCAACACCCTCATCTCTGCAGCTTTTGGGAGAAATCCCGGTCTGGCAAGCGCCAAAAAGAAATGGGAGGCGTCCCTGGAAAAATACACCCAGGCTACCAGGCTCGATAATATTCTCAGGCAATATCAGTCGTTTATCAAAGACCTAAACACTCAAACAAGTTCCATGGCTCATAAAGAAGCCGTATTTCAAAAATTTCCCTTTCCCGGCACTCTGGCGTTGAAGGGGGACATCGTTACCAAAGAGGTAGAGATTGCCAGGGAAAAATATCTCATTGTCTTGAGGGATTGCATCACCGACATCCGAACTACCTATGATGAGTTGATTTACAACAACTATGCCATCCGTATTACCAAGGACAACCTGGAGCTGCTCAAACAGTTGGAGGGTGTGGCCTATATCAAATATAAGGCCGGACAAGTGGGTTACAGCGATGTGATCAAAGTCCAAACCCGAATAGCCAAGTTGGCGGATGACCTCATCACTTGGCTGGAAAAGAGGGATACCGTGGTTGCCAAGCTGAATGAATTTCTAAACCTTCCCACCGCCTTTCCCCTTGGCCCTCCTAAGGAGACTGTGTTGAGGAGTACAGAGCTTTCCCTAAAAGAACTCATTGATTTAGGCGTAAAACGCCAACAAGAGCTGAAAATCATCCAACTTAAAATTGAGAAAACCAATCTTGCCATCAAATTAGCGGAAAAAAAGTTTTATCCCGATTTCACCCTGGGAAATAGTTATTTTGAAAACGGGAAAGGAAATCTGGTGGGGGTTGGGAAAGATGGCGAAGCATTTGCCATGAAACCTGTCAACAAAACCCCTTTCTGGTTTGGGAAAAATGATGCTTACATCCGGGAGGCAAGACAGAACTACCAGTCCCTGATAAGTGACCTGGAATCCGGAAAGGACAAACTCGGCTTTCAGGTGAAGGAGCTCTTGTTCCAGTTGGAAACCGCGAAACGGGATGTTCTCCTGTACAAGGAAACTCTTTTGCAGCTTGCCCAAAGCAATCTTTATGTAGCCCAAACGGACTATCAAGCTGGTAAGGCCGATTTTCTGGATGTGCTGGACGCACAAAAAACCTGGCTGGATTACAACCTTCTTTACAAACAACATGCGAGAGACCAGAACCAAGCCTTGGCAAATTTGGAGAAGACTATTGGAGCGAGGTTAGGTAAATAAAAATACAGAATGCCCAACGATTTATTATTGTAGCAATTTAGGTCATTACACATTAACTCTGAGAATCCGTCTCTTACAATCTAAAAAATTAAAATCAAAGACAGGAACCACGAATTACACTAATTTCACGAATAAAAAAATCAAAATAATTCGTGTAATTTGTGAAATTCGTGGTTAAAAAAGGTTTTTATCTTTTTAAAGGAGGTTGAATCTTCCATGAATTCGCGAATCGTTTTATTTACGCTTCTTTTTTTCTGTGTAATATTCCAGGGCAACACAGTTGCTGAAATATCCTCCACCGATCCTTTAGAAAAAACCATTCCCCAAGCAATAAAACCCGAATCCAAAGCACAAACATGGACCTGCTCCATGCACCCCCATATCAAAATGCCTAAACCGGGAAAATGCCCCATATGCGGCATGGACCTGATACCTGTCTCTGATACTTCCGGCCAAGGAGCTGGCCCGCGTGAATACAGCATGTCGGAATCCGCAAAGAAACTAGCGGAAATCGTAACCGAACCGGTTGTCCGAAAGTATGTAGACGCAAAGATACGCATGGTGGGGAAGGTGGATTACGATGAAACCCGCGTGGGCTACATCACGGCCTGGATTCCCGGACGCCTGGATAAGCTGTATGTGGATTACACCGGCGTTCCCGTGCAAAAAGGGGATCATATGGTCTATCTGTATAGCCCCGAGCTTCTCGCGGCTCAAGAGGAATTGCTTCAGGCGGTGAAGTCCGCTCGAAGGTCGGGGGGCGGGAAAAATAAATATGTAGCGAATATGGCCTACAATACCCTCCGGTCGGCACGAGAGAAACTCCGTTTGTGGGGCCTTACACCCGAACAGATAAAAGATATCGAAAAACGGAGCAAACCCTCCGATCACCTGACCATTTATGCTCCCATGAGTGGCATTGTGGTGCATAAAGCTGCCTTCGAAGGAATGTACGTGGAAACGGGCACGAAGATATACACCATTGCCGACCTCAGCCGACTCTGGATAAAGCTCGATGCGTACGAATCCGACTTGATGTGGATTCGTTACGGCCAGAAAGTGGAGTTCACATCCGAGGCATACCCCGGCGATATTTTCAGGGGGCGAATTTCCTTCATCGACCCGGTTTTAAACCAAAAGACCCGCACGGTAAAGGTCCGGGTAAATGTGGATAATCCTGAAGGAAAGCTAAAACCGGGGATGTTCGTCCGGGCAGAGGTCCACGCAAATGTGGCTGAAGGGGGCCGTGTTATGGACACCGAATTATCGGGGAAATGGATATGTCCCATGCACCCGGATTTTCTATCCTCCGATCCGGGAAAATGCGACATCTGCGGGATGACCCTCAGAAAGACGGAGTCCCTCGGCTATGTAAAAGAGAATGCCGGGGAGCAGGCCCCGCTGGTTGTTCCGGTATCCGCTGTTTTAAAGACGGGAACGCGGGCCGTGGTCTATGTGCAGGTTCCGGGTAGAGAGCAGCCCACCTTCGAAGGACGCGAGGTTGTCCTTGGAGCCAGGGCCGGCGATTACTATCTTATAGATTCCGGCCTCTCAGAGGGTGAAAGGGTGGTAACCAACGGGAACTTCAAGATCGACAGCGCCCTTCAGATCCTGGCAAAACCCAGCATGATGAGCCCGGAGGGTGGGGTCCCAATGGCAGGGCATTCCCATCATGGAGGAATGAGCGGTGCGAAAGAGGATTCCTCTGCCAAGGTTCCCGAGCTTTTCAAAAAACAGATATTCAACCTGGTTCAATCCTACCTGAAAGTACAGGAGCTTTTGGCAAAGGACGATGTGGATGGTGCCGTGGAAGCCTCTAAAAAGATGAAGGGTGTTTTGGGCGCTGTGGATATGAAACTTCTGGAGGATTCCCTTCATGATGACTGGATGAAAATTTCCGGGGGACTAAAGGAGGGTATCAATAATCAGTCCGAATCAAAAAAGCTTCAAGCATTGCGCACTGCCTTTGTCCAGGTCTCCGAGAATATTTCCGAAATCCTGGACAGCTTCGGCTTCTCGGGAAATTCTCGTCTATATCTTCTTA
Source organism: Nitrospinia bacterium (assembly GCA_029261755.1). Classification (GTDB taxonomy): domain Bacteria; phylum Nitrospinota; class Nitrospinia; order JACRGO01; family JACRGO01; genus JACRGO01. Next base: position 32,550 of record JAJDAS010000078.1, on the reverse strand, counting down.
GTTGCCCCGTGGCTTTTGGTTGGAAAGGAGCCAGTTGGATCCAGGAGGGGAAGGTAACCATGAACTCTTACATGGGTTCCGCCATGCCCGGTTGTGGGAAAGTGGTTAAGGAATACCGTTCAATGGAAAATTAAGGCTGGTGAACACTTTTGAAGCGGCGGCCATTATCTCCCGTTGCGACCTTTTTATTTCCAACGACACGGGTCCCCTCCACAGGGCCTACGGTTGGTCCCTTATTTAGCAGGCATAATTCGGTTTTTAAAATGGCTCAGCACCTCGCGCCCGTAAATTACGGAAAAGAAATAAGCCATAAGTTGTCCGGCTATGATGTGCCTGGGGTAGTAGTTTTTAATCTGATAAAAAAAGTGGACGCTCAAAAAGGCAAAGGGAGTCAGCAGGATAAGGAAATTATAAAAATATTCCCTGCTTTTTGTCCTAATGAATTGGGTTAGATTAAAGAGAAGGATTGCGATATAGCAAAAAGAAAAGACATTCATGAACAGAGCAAGATAGTAGCGGTGGACAAGTTTCTGAGTGAACACCATATACCGATCCTGATAGGGTGTATGAAAGGTCAGTCCGATATGGTAATTACTTTTTCCTATGTAAAACATATACTCCAGCCGTTCCAGGATATAACCCGGCAGTTGCCCGTTATAAAGCATCTCCAGCATTTGAGCAGGTGGGACCACCAAAGTGGAAACATGGTTGATGCGGGAGGTGGTTAAAAAGATCTCCCCCCCGTAAACAAAATTGTGGATAGGTACCAGAGCATAAACGCAGCAAAAGACACCCACCCCTATGGCCAGGGTCCTGGCCGAATATTTCACGCCCGTTAAATATCCTCCCCTATAATAAAAAATCAGGACATTGGCAAAGAGAAAATAGACGCATCCGGGCAGCCAATGAGTCCGAACAGTGTTGCCCAGGGCCAGGAAAGCGCAGCCCAAAATAAAATGGGACCCTTTTTTGCCCAGGAAAAAGAGGTAAATAGCTAGGGTGAAAAAGAGCAGAGCCGAATACTCGCTCAGGTTACTTTCCAGGTTTACAAATACAAAAGAAACCAGGGGCACCAAAAACCCTACCCCCAGGATCACGGAAGGGAAAAAGGAAAGCTTGCGAAGAAACATGGATATCACCAATGGCAAGGTCAACAGGTAAAGAAATTTATTGAATATGGTGATTCCTAAATTGCCGTCTCCGAAAATAAGGTGCATGAAGGCCAGGTAGTATCGATAAGCAGGTTGATAGAGAAAGATGTCCTCCGTACCCCGGAAAAAATCAAATAGATTGCCGGAGCTTAACATATTGCGGAAAAAGGTTTCGTAGGTCATGCTATCGTGCCCGGGCACAAAGAAATGGACCGTGCTGACCTTTAATCCGTAGTGAGAAAACAGAATAAAGAGAAAAGAAGCGAATATCAGAAAGGCCGTAAAATCCGATTTTTTGAATCTGATTTGAGCCACGGCAATGCCTGATAAGATCGATAGGGGAAAGAGCACCAGATATTGATAAAGAGGGCTCGATGCAGAATAAAACCAGTAAAACCAAGCAAGACAGGGGGAGAGAAACAACAGGAAGATGCTCTCTTCTGCTATAAGCAAAGCAACAGACAACAGTATCGTTCCGAAAACCACAAAAGCGAAAAGATCAATAATGGGTAATAAATTGGCTGCCCAGGGAGAGTTCAAGGGTTCGGAGTTGATGGGAAAAGTTTTACCCGCCTGATCTTCCAAGGTTACCCGAACCATGGCGTCCAGACCTTTTATAGGAGCCCCGGTTTTGGAATGGTCCTGGAACCGGTAGTGCATAGACACGGGTAAAAGGCTTTTGTCATTGGGATTACTTCCATCCACCAAGGCTGGAAAGTGTTTTTTCAGCTCCAGTTTGCCGCTCATTTTTGCATTATAGGAGGCCGGGAATTTTATATCCGATTCAGGGAATACCACCTTCAACTCACCCGTATATTCAAAGGCGATGTAGGCTGCGTCCTTGGGGATGACTAAATTTCCTTCCCATTCCACCTGAAACGGATACCTCCCGAAAACCGGATGTCCTTTTTCCCATTGGTAGTAACTAAAACGGCTATTATTCCAAAAGCCTGCGGAAAAGAAATCCGTAAAATCGATTTCCTCGTCATACCGAGTGTACTGGCCATTGGCCCAAAGAAAATCGGGACTCTGCTCGCACTGGCCCACGGGAAGTTCATTTAATAAAGCCCGATAGCAGGCTTTGAAGCCCGTGGGGGGCAACCAGGAGAATGCCAGCAATTTCAACAGGATAAAGCACCATAGCAAAGCTAAGGGAATAAGCCCCCTTGGGGAAAGCCTGACGCTTATTTTGCCTTTTATAAGCGCGCAAAAGGAAAATGCGAGAAGGAGGAGGAAGGCATAGAAAGGAATTTCCTTGTTTAAGGGGATTCCTGAGAAAATGAGGCTTTCGGGTCCAGGGACCAAACAAAAAATCAGGACCGAAAGGAGGAAGAAAATGTTCATAGTCATCTTTAGGCGCTATAAAAAAATTACCACATATTTCACAAGAAGCAGTATCACCACAAATGGAAAAATGAGGGGGCCTAAGAACAAAAGATTGGGTGATCAGCACAAGAACAGCTCGAATAGTTACGCCTTGCCTTTGTAAATCAATAAAACCTTTTCTCTGAATTCTTCCAATAATTTTGGGCCAAATTCTTCTTTTATATGGTCTATAGTATGCTCATCCAACTTTATCTTTTTCCATTTTTTTGCCTCGCTGATCACCTGTAGTTCCTTCCCCAAACTCTCTTTCATATCCTCGAAAGCATCCTTATGGATTACCAGGAAAAAAGGGCTCTTGTTATTGAGGAACGATAAGAGGTCCTTCCGTCTCTCCAAATATGTCACCGGCCAGCCTGTGAGAACCCGGAGTCGTTGGTTCCCATTTCCAAGTTGATAAGTTGCCAACTGCGTTCCAGGTTTCCAGTGGGAATGGATTTTTTCCGTAAAACCCATTAATGGTTCAGGGTTCAGGGAAGGGAGTATTTTTCCCGGAAGGAGTGGGAAGGAAACAATGAGAGGGAAAGAAATAATGATGGGGAGAAAAGCAAAATCCTTTTTTCTCCAGGATATTACCATTAACGCCAGCCCCGCTATAAATACCACCGGCAAGAAAAAAATGCTGAATGAGAACTCTTCCCAGTTGAAATAATAAAGAAGGCCTCCGGCTGCTAAAATTGTAGCGGATATGACAAAATACAAAAAGGCCGTACATAAAAAAGAAAATCGAAAGCTGTTGCTGGCTGGGTCTATCTTCCGGGAAACTATTCGATTGAAATAATCTCCTACAATAATTGCCAGAGCAGGAAAAACCGGAAGTGGATAGCGGCTATGTTGGATGCGTAATAATACGAATAAGATCACAGGAACAACGAAATAAATCCAAAGAAAAAGCCGAGGTTTCTCCTGGCTCTCAAGCAATGTTCTGCCTTTCCTAAAGGTTATTATCACTACGGCAATGAGAAAAATAGACCATGGAGCAAAATACCGAATGATTACAAAAAAGAAGTAAAAATCCAGCTTTTCCGAATGCAAAACACGGTCTATCCCTTCCGCATGCAGAAGATGGTTCGTGAAGGATGAGCCGTGTAGCCAAACCATGGCAATAGGCCAAAAGAGGGAAAGAAAAAGGAAAAGAAAGATGCCTGGCAGGTGGAAGAAACGTTGGGTGGTTTCCCGATCCCGAGTTAAAATCAAAAAAATACCTGCTGTAAGCCCTGGAATAAGAAAACCCGGTGGGCCTTTCGTGGCTGTAGCCAATCCTGCGAAAAGATAAAAGAGGAAAATATTTCTTTTTTCGCTTGGGCTTCCCGCTTCAACTTCAAGTTCCCTGCCATGCCTGGTAATGGATTTAGAAAAGAAAAAGAGGGAAAGGGTGACAAAGAAACAAAGCGTCATATCCGTGTAAGCCAGGCGGGCGGATAGAAAATAGAGGTAGGAAGATCCCAGGATGAAAGTGGAATAAAGGCCGGTCCGATGATCGAAAAGCACTGAACCCATGCGAAAGGTCAACCAGAGGCAGAGAGAGCCAAGGAGGGCTGAAATGAGCCTGGCAGAGGAAAGGGTGGCTCCGAATATCTTATAAGAAGAGGATACGAGCCAGTAAAAAAGGATCGGTTTGGCAAACCGCTTTTCCCCATTAAACTCGGGGGTGAGCCAATCTCCGGATTCAACTATATTCCTGCAAGATTGGATGTAATACTGCTCATCCGTATGATACAGGGAAATTTGTTCCAGTTGATAGGAAAAGATGAAGAAGGAGAAAAAGGAAAAAAATAGGGCTATTTTCTTATAAGGTGGGCTTTCATCAAGCATTCATTGGGCTACTAAAAAAGAGAAGAGAAAGGAAAATGATAGTTGTTGGGTGACGGTTTGGGTACTTAAGCAGAATTTTCTTTTTTCTCTTCTTTTATCTCTTGGTTTTCGCTTTTGGCTTCCGGTTGGTCATCATCTTTAAACGACTTCTTAAAATTACGGATACCTTGTCCTATGCCTGAACCGATAGCTGGAAGCCTTTTTGCTCCAAAAACAATCATCACAATAATAAGGACAACGATCCAGTGTCCTAAACTAAATGTACCCATAGATAAACTCTCCTTGGAGAAACCAAAAGCTCAAAAAAATTGCGTGATTACCTTTTAGTTAATTAGAATAAAGAAATGATTTAATTTTACCTTAAAGGATTTGCTAATGCAAAAAGAAAATATTATGGATCTGAGCTTTGAAGAGCTGGAGCTGGTTTTAAAAGAATGGAGTGAGTCGTCATATCGCTGCAAGCAGGTAATAGAGTGGATTTACCTCAAAAAAGTAGATTCTTTTGAAAAAATGAGCAATCTTTCCAAGGCATTGAGAGAAAAAATGGACCAGCAGTTTTCCATTCGAAGTTTAAAAATCAAGGGTTTTGTGGAATCCAGTGATGGTACGATTAAGTTTCTTTTTGGTTTAAATGATGGATTGTCCGTAGAAGGGGTTTATATGCCGGATGACAACAAAAGGTCCCTTTGCATTTCCACACAGGTAGGGTGCAAATTCAATTGTGCTTTTTGCCTCACCGGAAAAATGGGGTTTCTCCGCAACCTTTCCGCATCGGAAATCATCCAACAGGTTTTAATGGTTCAGGAGTGGTTGGGGCCGGAAAAAAGTGTGACCAACTTGGTGTTAATGGGCATGGGTGAACCCTTGGATAACTACGATAGCGTCCTGAAAGCGTTAAAAGTTTTTTCTTCCCCTTTTGGCTTAAAAATAGGGTCGAGAAAAATCACTCTTTCCACTGTGGGCTTACTCCCGGCTCTCAAGCGCTTTCAAGAAGAAAAGATGAAAATAAATCTGGCTATCTCTCTGAATGCCGCAGATGGAGAAACAAGGGATAAAATTATGCCCATTAACAAAAAGTATCCCATGAAAGATTTGTTGAAATTCTGCCGGGATTACCCTCTCCAACCCAGCAGGCGAATCACCTTTGAATATGTCCTGATTCCCGGATTGAATGACTCCGACGAAGAGGCGCTAAAGCTGGTAAAACTTCTTCGTGGAATAAGCAGCAAAGTGAACCTGATCCCTTTGAACTCCTGGGAAGGAGCGCCTTTCCAGTCCAAAGCATCGGAGCAAGTGGCTCGATTTCATAAAATCTTAATCGATTCTAATATAACGGTATTTACCAGAAAGAGCAGGGGGGAGGATGTCTGTGCCGCTTGCGGGCAATTGGGAGGAAGTGCAATGGACAGAGCCGGAGGCTAAGGCAATCAAAAACCTAAATAAACTCAACCAAATCATTGGGTTAGAAAAAAGTGAACTTCCGTTTTTAAGTTTCTTTAAGTGTTTTATTCAATTTCAATGGCAAGCTTTGTAATATCTTCTTAAAAGTTTCATCGCTTATATTAGTATATTCTTCAGCTTCATACCTCGCGATCATCTTTACAGACACATCTACTTCTTTTGCAAAAGCTTCATCGTTAAATGTTTCGCGATCCTGTATTTAACTGTAGATATGGTGAACTGAATTGTGCAATGAAAGAGGTGAACTTTCCAGGCTGTTATAAATATTGCAAAATCCTTCGTTTTTTGTCTTTAATAGTGATTTTAGCTAATATCGTTGACTTGTCTTTCTTTCTGCTTAAAGCTTTCAGCATAGCCGAGGCATAATTTTCGCGCTTAAAAATAGTAGCGGAATCTATGTCACTACACCATGTGTCATCGGAAAGATTGAAAAAAAGCTGCCATTTGGACCCGGGGAGCAACTTTGACACGATAATAAATCTGACCGGGTCTTTGTAGTCTTCATTTTGAGCAACCAACTCTTTATTAAACTTTTTAATTTCTGCCTCAGAAAAACCATGAAAGGTCATTTCATATAGGCAGTGGGAAATAATTTCTTCTATTGTATAGTTGCTTAATATCTCTTTTGATAGTGATGAACCAAGCCAAAGTGACCATGGGCTGAGACTCAACGAAAATTTTTCCAATTCCCCGTCTTCTCTTTTGGTTCCGTCTATGCCGTATAGCTCGTGAAATTGCTCGTCTCCTTTTATCGTGGGCTCTTGTTGCTCGCAATATAATTTCATTTTTGAGCTTGCGGGGGACTTGGATCGCAACTTTTTATAAACGCTTTCATATCCGGTGATTGTTTTTTTCTGGCTTGGGTAATTGAGCAGAAAGACTTGACGTACACGTTCCCAGTTGGATTTCGCAATAACCTTTTTTAATGTCATTTTTTTAAAGGAGATGCAGGAGGCAAAGGGCGCTAATCCAGAATAGCAAATGAACTATACGGTCGGAAGTAAGGCAGAATTTTCTTTTTAGATCTTCCCCTGTTCCTTCAATACTTCGATCATGGGGGGCAAGCAGACCTCACAAAACTGGCTTCCTTTACATTTAACCATGATCTCCAACGCCTCGGCGGGGGTTTTTCCTTTCCGATAAGGCCGGTCTGTGGTCAAGGCGTCATAAGTATCCGCCACACCGATGATCCTCGCCCCCAGGGGTATATTGTCGCCTGCCAACCCGCTTGGATATCCTCGTCCATCTATTCGTTCATGATGGTATTGGATAAAAGGGATAATAGGCTTCAAACTGGGAATGGGCCTTAAGATGGAGGCGCCCTTCACCGGGTGCTCCTGAATTACAAGAAATTCTTCCTGGGTCAAAGGGCCGGGTTTCAGCAATATCGCATCGCAGATTCCTATTTTGCCTATATCGTGTACAATGCCGCTGAGCCTGATTTGTTCAATTTCATTGTTGCTCAAATTCAATTTTTTCGCTATTTCAACTGAATAGTCCGAAACATTCTGGGAATGGTACCGGGTGTATCGGTCGCGCTCATCCAAAGCCTTGGCGAGGGCCGCTATGGAGGCGATCATCACCTCCCTTTCCTGCTCGAATTTTTTCCTTTTTTCCGAAAGAAACCTTTCGATGATGACCACAATACGGTCCACCTGGAAAGGTTTGGAAAGGTAGGTATTGACCCCTGCTCTGATACCCAGGGCTCTTGCTCCCCTGGTGTCTCGGCTTGTTAACATGAGAAATGGAATTTCTTTCAGATCATCACGGCCTCTGACGGCTTTGCAGAATTCATAGCCATTCATCTTGGGCATCTCCACATCGGATATGATGATATCGGGTTTTTCTTCTATGGCCTCCTTCAACCCTTCTTCGCCGTCACATGCGGTAATGACTTTGAAGCCCTGCTGGCTGATGCCGTTATACAGCATGCTTCTTACAATGGAACTATCATCCACGATCAAAACCTTTTCCTTGCGTTCCCAAATCATACCGCTAAAAACAAGGTCGATTTTGGAAACCAGTTCTTCCAGCCGGAAGGGCTTGGTAAGGTAGTCATCCGCGCCTACGTCAAAACCCTTTTCAATGACATTTTCCTCCGTTCTGGCTGATACAAAGATGATATGGATGTCGGAATTTTCCGGATCTTGCTTTATTTCCTGGCAAACCTCAATCCCATTTTTTTCCGGCATATTGATATCCAGGAGGACGAGGTCCGGTTTGTATTCCAATATTTTTTCCACTGCCTCCACTCCATTGCAGGCCTTGATGATGTCATATTTTTCAGTATCCAAGGCTCTGCAAATCACGTCTTGCACTATCTCTTCATCATCGGCAACCAGGATTTTTTTCCGACCTTTGGGTAGAAGTTGAATAATCAGATTATAAAGACCATCCAACTCCGTGGGAACATATTCCCAGCATCTGTCAGCTTGGGCATGGCGAGCCTCTTTTTCTAAATCGGCGTCGAAGAGTAGAATAAGGATGGGAATATCCTTGGAAGACTCACTGGTCTTGAGTCTTTTACAGATATCAAAGTTCTCGGTAAGAATAATCAAGGCGGGCCTGGACTTTTCCAGGGCGGCATCCAAATCCACGGTTGCCACCACCAACGGGTCCAGCCATTTGTTCTTTTTCAGCATCGACTCGATTCGGCCGTTAATGCTGGTGTGGTCAGTAGCTAAAAAGACGATGGGATTTTTTTTCATAACGTAGGGATCATAACATATTTTAAAATCATAAATAAAAGGTTTCGGTATTCAATTATAGAGTTCGGAGCCTATAAGGGTAAATCAGAAAATTGTTATAGCATTTCTCCTCAAAATCGGTTCTGATTGGGGTTTCTCTAAAATAACGCTTTTAACTGCAAATGCCGGTATGTTTAGGTATAATCATACAAAGCAAAAATAAAGTTGGAGAAAGATATGGCAGAAACTTCCAGAAAAGAACCGATAACCGATCAGGAGTTCCAAAGGCTTGTAGACATTGTTTACAAAGAGGCCGGTATCACCCTCCAAAAAAAAAGGGACCTGGTAAATGCCCGTCTGGCCACTATGGTGAGGAAAAGGAAGCTAGCCGGCCCTAAGGCAATCATTCAACAGCTTGAAAATGATAAAACCGGAACTGTCCTGGTGGAGTTAATCGATGCGCTGAGCACCAACGTAACCCACTTTTTTCGCGAAGACCATCATTTTAAATTCATGAAAGAGGTTTTTTTGCCAAACTTGGTAGGAGATAAAAAAAAAGAGCGCAGCAAGACCATTCGTATATGGAGCGCGGCATGTTCCACAGGTACGGAACCATATTCCATAGCCATGGTGGTCAAAGAGTTTTTCGAGTCACTGGCAGGATGGGACCTAAAAATTCTTGCCACGGACATCTCCACCAAGGTACTGGAGGTTGGAGAGAGAGGAATTTATAGCCAAAAGGAAGTCCAAACCATTCCCAAAGCTTTCCTGAACCGCTACTTTAATAGATTGCCGGGAAAAGGCCTCGAAAAAGAATATCAGATAGATGCGGAAATGAGGAAATTGGTTACTTTTCGTCGATTCAACCTCTTAAACCCTCAGTATCCTTTTCAAAGAAAGTTTGACCTGATCTTTTGCCGAAATGTGATGATCTATTTCGACCAAGCGACAAAAAACAAAATTTTACAAAATTTCATTCTTCATCTTTCCAGTTCAGGGTATGTTTTCACCGGCCATGCCGAATCCCTTGGTCGAACAACCATTGGTTTGAAGCATGTGGAACCTGCCATATACACTAAAGCGTAGAAAATATTGGGTATTCTTGACAACCATAGCCAAAAATGATATTAAAATAGCCTAGTTAGCGAACCTTAAAACAAACAGGAGTTCTCCAATGAAGGAATATGGAACCGAAAATATCCGAAATGTGGGAATTATCGGACATGGAAATGCCGGAAAGACTTCCTTAGTCGAGGCAATGCTCTTTACATCCGGAAATTCTGACCGGTTGGGGAAAGTCGGCGATAACTCCAGCGTGATGGACTTCGACCCGGACGAGATTAAGAGAGGAATTTCCATCAACGTTTCCCTGGGGTTTTGCGAGTGGAAGAATAAAAAAATCAACATATTGGACACTCCCGGTTTCGCGAATTTTATTGCAGAAACGGAGGTATGCATACGGGTAATGGACTCCGCCGTGGTGGTGGTCAACGCTCAGACAGGTGTGGAAGTGGTAACGGAAAAGGTTTGGAAATGGGCGGACGCCAGGAACATTCCGAGGTTGGTTTTCATCAATAAACTGGACCACGAAGAAGCCGATATGATCCGGTGTTTTGATGCTATCCAGCAGAAATTCAAGCAAAATCCTGTTAGTTTTCAACTACCCATCGGGAAGGGGCTCGAGTTCAAAGGCGTGGTGGATCTTTTGGCCATGAAGGCCGTTTATTTTTCCAAGGATTCCAAAGGGAAGAACGAAATAAAAGAGATCCCTGAAGAGCTTTTGAAACTGGCGGAAGAACACCGTGAGAAAATCATTGAGGTAGCCGCCGAAACCGACGACGACTTGACGGAAAAGTATCTTGAAGGGGGAGAGCTATCGGAGGAAGAAATATTTATGGGGCTAAAAGCGGGAATTTCAAGCGGTAGCTTTGTCCCGGTTCTTTGTGGGTCTGCCGTTAATAATTGGGGCGCATCCCTGGCATTGGATTGTTTGTCCGAGTTTTTTCCCTCTCCACTGGATATCCCTGAGCCAAAAATGATTGAGCCGAAATCCGGCAATGAGGAGGCTTGCAAGGTTTCCGAGTCAAGTCCTCTTTCGGCCTTGGTTTTTAAGACGGTGGCGGACCCCTTCGCCGGCAAATTGAGCATTTTTCGGGTGTACTCCGGAAGTTTGAAGGCCGACAGCAATGTTTACAATTCTTCCAAGGAAACCCAGGAGCATATAGGCCAGGTCTTCTTCCTCCAGGGCAAAAAGCAGATACCGGTATCCAGTGTGAAGCCAGGTGACTTTGGTTGTATCAGCAAGCTGAAAGCTACAGAGACGGGGGATACCCTGTGCAGCGATAAAACCACGAAGGTCTTCGAGAAAATAACATTCCCGAACCCTGTAATCGGTATGGCTGTGGTTCCAAAATCCAAAGAGGATGAGGAGAAAGTCTCCACCTCGTTACACCGTTTGACGGAAGAAGACCCTGTTTTGCGTGTGGAACGGGATAGGGAAACCAACGAACTGATCATCTCCGGCATGGGTGTGGTTCACCTGGAAGTTATTGTTGAAAGATTGAAAAGAAAGTTCGGGGTGGAGGTGAATGTCAAAACCCCAAGAGTCCCATACAAAGAAACGATCCGAGGTACTACCAAAGTCCAAGGGAAATATAAGAAGCAGAGTGGAGGAAGAGGGCAGTATGGAGATACCTGGCTTGAAATCAGTCCTCTTGGCAGGGGAGAAGGATTTGTTTTTGAAAACAAAATTGTCGGGGGCGCTATTCCGAGACAATATATTCCCGCCGTTGAAAAGGGGATTGTCGAGGCCATGGCAGGAGGAGTCCTTGCCGGGTACCCCACTGTGGACTTGAAAGTGAGCCTTTACGATGGTTCTTACCATGATGTAGATTCTTCCGAGATGGCTTTCAAAGTTGCAGGTTCCATGGGATTCAAAAAAGGGGTGTTGGAGTGCAAACCGGTATTATTGGAACCCATTAAAGACATAGAGGTGTTTGTACCCACGGACAGTGTTGGAGATGTTATTGGAGATTTGAACTCCAAGAGAGGGAAGGTTCTGGGAGTGGAGCCTGCGGATGACTATCAAACTGTAAAAGCAAAGGTGCCCATGGCGGAAATCATGAAGTATGCCCCTGATTTGAGGGCCATGACGGGTGGCCGAGGCACCTTTACAACAAGCTTTTCCCATTTTGAGGAAGTGCCGGGGCATTTCGCTGATAAAGTAATCGAGGAAAGAAAAAAAGAGTAGTAAATCGATTTTTTAAGTCCTGATTTATTAATATTTTTTTACGAACCTGGCGGAGGAAACCGTGGTTAAATCAGATATTGTAAACTATATTTATGAAAAAATCGGCTATCAAAGAAAACTCGCCGTTGTTTCCGTGGAAGAAATTCTTAACGTAATCAAGGAAACACTGGAAGCGGAAAAAAATGTCCAAATCGTCGGGTTTGGCCGTTTCAATGTCAAGAAAAAAAAGGAGCGGATTGGGCGTGACCCAACCACAGGCGAAGAGATCGTTATTTCTTCCAGAAAGGTTCTTTCCTTTAAACCAAGTCGATATTTGAAGGAAGCTGTAAAATAATATACCATGGAAATCCCTGATAAACTCTTTTTCAAGATCGGGGAAGTCTCTAGTATCACGAAGTTGGAACCACATATCCTTCGATACTGGGAGACCGAATTTCCTTCCCTGCGCCCCCGAAAAAATGATTCCGGGCAACGGCTCTATGTAAAACGGGACGTTGAGTTAGTATTAAAAATCAAAAAGCTCCTCTATGAGGATGGTTACACCATCCAAGGGGCCAAAAAGGAGCTAAGCAGGAAAAATAAAAAGAAGGAAAACAAAAAAGATCCGGATTCTTCCCAAAACAAAGAACTGCAACAAAGCCTGGATTTCGGTAAAATAGATTTTTGTAAGGCATGCGATGAAACTAAAAAAGAACTTCAGGGCGTATTGTCCATTCTCTCGCGATAATGCAAAGATTAATAGTTCTTTTAACCAATAACTCCATCATTGGCACAGCCCCTTCAAAGTGGTATGCTTGCCAATTTAACGCTTTTTTTCAAAAAATTATTTGGCAAAGCAGAGTACCCAAAACCAGCCGCCGCCAAACTCCCTTATTCCTCTAAACCTTTTCATCCATGTATACCGCAAAAATCTCCATTTCTCCGAAGAAGAGCGTCCTTGACCCCCAAGGGAAGGCAGTGCATCATGCCCTTGAAACCCTGGGCTTCACAGAAGTTGACGATGTAAGAATCGGAAAGTTTATCGAAATCAAAGTTGACCAGGAAGATCGGGCCATTGCCGCAGAAAAGGTTAACAAGATGTGTGAAAGTCTTCTTGCCAATACAGTTATCGAAGATTACACCTTTGAGCTGGATCCTAATTAAAGTTTTTACTCGCCCCTAAACAACCCTCAACTCTCTTTTCAACCAATTGGCTTAAAGACATATGAAATTCGGCATTGTTGTATTCCCCGGCTCTAACTGCGACCACGATTGTTACCATGTTCTGAAACATGTCCTGAAGCAGGAAACCGAGTTCATTTGGCATAAAAACACATCCGTAAAAGGGTTCGACTGCTTGGTCCTTCCAGGAGGTTTTTCTTATGGCGACTACCTGCGGTGCGGCTCCATAGCCAAATTCTCTCCCATTATGAAAGAGGTTAAAGGCTTTGCGGAATCGGGAGGACTGGTAATTGGCATTTGTAACGGATTTCAAATTTTAGTAGAATCCGGCCTTCTCCCGGGGGCCTTTCTGCATAACCGAAACCTCCGGTTCATCTGCAAAAATGTCCATATAAGGGTCAAAAGTCCCACTTCCCCTTTTACTCAAGAGATGCGGGAAGGAAATGTTTTGAAGATCCCCATAGCCAATGCCGAAGGCAACTATTTTGCGGATGAACAAACCTTGCGGGAACTTGAACAAAACGGGCAGGTTGTTTTTCAATATTCCACGGAAACCGGTGATGTAACTGACGCAGCCAATCCAAACGGGTCTATTTTGAATATCGCTGGCATCACAAACCAAAAGAAAAATGTTTTGGGAATGATGCCTCATCCCGAACGTTGCTCGGAACCCATCCTTGGAAAATCGGACGGCAGGCTAATTTTCGAATCCATCCTCCGTTGATCTCCCATAAAAAGGAGTTGAGCGGTTAACTTTTCACCACCCTCTAGATAATGAGCGAGATCAAAATTACAAAAGAACTGGTGGAGAGCCACGGGCTTAGCCAGGCAGAGTATCAAAAAATCCTGGAAATGCTCGGCAGAGAGCCCAACTATACCGAACTTGGGGTATTCTCCGTTATGTGGAGTGAACATTGCAGTTATAAAAGCTCCCGCCGCCACCTGAGTAAATTCCCCACCAAAGGTCCTCAAGTCATCCAGGGACCGGGTGAAAACGCCGGTGTGGTGGACATTGGAGATGGCCTTGCTGTGGTCTTCAAGATGGAAAGCCATAATCATCCCTCTTTTATAGAGCCATACCAGGGTGCCGCCACAGGCGTTGGTGGAATCTTGCGAGATGTGTTTACCATGGGCGCCAGGCCGCTGGCGTTGCTCAATTCTCTTAGATTCGGCTCACCCAGCCATCCTAAGACAAAATTCCTTCTGAACGGCGTGGTAAGTGGCATTGCCGGATATGGGAACTGCATAGGCGTACCCACCATTGGCGGCGAGGTTTATTTCGATCCCTGTTACAATGGCAATATCCTGGTGAATGCCTTTTGTCTGGGGTTGGCTAAAAAAGAGGGGATATTCAAAGGTATTGCCGCCGGTGTGGGAAACCCGGTCTTTTACGTGGGCTCCAAAACCGGCAGGGACGGTATACACGGCGCCACCATGGCATCGGATTCCTTTGAAGAGGACTCGGAAGAAAAAAAGCCTACGGTACAGGTGGGAGATCCCTTTACGGAGAAACTCCTGGTGGAGGCCTGCCTGGAAGTGATGAAGAAAGATCTAATTGTGGGTATTCAGGATATGGGGGCTGCGGGCCTCACATCTTCATCCGTGGAAATGGCAGCCCGCGGGGGGATGGGAATTGAGATAGAGATGGCCCATGTTCCCAGACGTGAAACCGGCATGACACCTTACGAAATTCTGCTTTCCGAATCCCAAGAGCGGATGTTGATCGTGGCAAACAAGGGCAAGGAAAAAGATGTGGAAAGAATTTTCCAAAAATGGGATCTGGATGTGGTTCAGATCGGCAAGGTAACGGAAGATGGAAAATTCCGAATTCTCGATAGCCAAAAGCTTGCAGTGGATATCCCGGTTGAATCGTTGACTGATGAGGCACCGGTTCTTGATCGTCCAGCTCAAGCGCCGCAAAACTTAAAAGAGATTCAAACTTTGGATCTTAAGGATATTCCCGAACCGGAGAATGCCGGTGAAACACTTCTCAAACTCCTTGCCACACCAAGCATCGCTTCTAAGGAATGGATTTACCAGCAATACGACCATATGGTGAGGATCAACACCATACTTTTGCCAGGGTCGGACAGCTCCATAATTCGGGTCCCTGGAACCGATAAAGCTATAGCCATTTCCGTAGACTGCAATAGTCGTTATGTTTTTTTGGATCCCTATGTTGGAGGAAAGATCACCGTAGCGGAGAGCGCCAGAAACCTTGCCTGCTCCGGGGCGAAACCTCTTGCCATCACCGACTGCCTTAATTTCGGAAATCCTGAAAAGCCGGAAACCATGTGGCAATTCGTAGAATCCATCAGGGGCCTTAGCGACGCCTGTACGGCGTTGAATACTCCGGTGGTTGCGGGAAATGTCAGCTTCTATAACGAAACCAACGGGGAAGGGATTTACCCTACTCCCACTGTTGGCGCGGTGGGTATTCTTGAGGATGCTGAAAAACATCTATCGCAATGGTTCAAAAATTCCGAGGATAGAGTTTATCTATTAGGGGAAACCTTTGAGGAGATTGGAGGAAGCGAATACCTGGCAGTGGTTCATGGAAAGGTCCAGGGGCTCCCGCCGGCTTTGGACCTGGAAAAGGAAAAGGCCCTCCAAGAGTTACTGATTGATTTGGCTAAAGAGCAAATCTGCAAGTCAGCTCACGACTGCTCCGAAGGAGGGCTTGCCGTAGCACTTGCGGAATGTTGCATATCGGCCCCTGAAAAAGCCCTGGGAGCTGAAATTGTGCTTCCCGAAAGGGATATTAGGCAGGACGCCTATTTATTTGGAGAATCTCAATCCAGGGTCGTTGTTTCGGTTTCCGAAGGAAAAGACGAGGAATATCTGTGCGCTAGAGCCCTGAAAAAAGGAGTTCCCCTTTATAAAATCGGAACAGTTGGAGGAGAGTGCTTGCAGGTTAGCATTGACTCCAAGCCCTCTCTATCATGTGAACTGGATCTCCTTTGTAGAACCTGGAAGGAGCCTATTGGCAGGATTGCGGAAAGTTAGCCAGAACCCGCTAAAACATAAAAACCATGTTTGATAAATTTAACGAAGAGTGTGGGATTGTAGGAATTTACGGTAACCCGGAGGCGTCCAATCTCGCTTATCTTGGGCTCCATGCCTTGCAGCATAGGGGGCAGGAGAGTGCCGGGATCGCCTCGGCGGATGGCCGCTCTATTTATCTCGAAAAAGGGATGGGCCTTGTTGTCGACATCTTTAGCGAGGGAACTATAAAAAAACTCCCTGGCAAGATCGCCATAGGCCACAATCGTTATTCCACTACCGGCGAAAGCCATTTAAAAAACGCCCAACCTTGCACGGTGGAGTACTCCCGAGGTCCATTGGCCCTGGCACATAACGGGAACCTTGTAAACATCTCATTCCTTCGCAGTGAATTGGAGGCCTACGGATCTATATTTTCCTCCACCATGGATAGCGAGGTCATTGTCCACCTGATAGCCCAGTCCAAGGAGTTCAAGCTGAAAGATCAGTTATCAGAGGCTCTGCATCGTGTCCAGGGGGCCTACTCCCTCTTGATTATGAGTGAAAAAGAGATGATAGCTGTTCGTGATCCAAGGGGTATCCGGCCCTTAAGCCTTGGGAAGTTAAAAGACTCCTATGTAGTAGTTTCGGAAAGCTGCGCCATGGACCTCATTGAGGCGGAATATATTCGCGATCTCAAACCCGGTGAAATGATGGTCTTTGACCAGTCGGGAGTTAACTCTTATTTCCCCTTTCCAGCCCAGAAAGAGGCCGCCTGCATTTTTGAATTTATCTATTTTTCCAGGCCGGACAGCAGTATCTTTGGAGACAGGAATGTCCACGAGGTTCGGAAGGAATTCGGGAGGATCCTTGCCCAAGAGTCCCCGGTGGAAGCTGATCTCGTAATCCCGGTTCCCGATTCCGGGATTTCAGCTGCCATGGGATATTCGGAGGCGTCGAAAACCCCTTTTGAAATGGGGTTGATTCGGAATCACTACATCGGACGAACCTTCATAGAACCCCAGGCATCCATCCGCCATTTTGGGGTCAAACTCAAACTGAACGCCATGAAAAACGTTCTGGAAGGCAAGAGGGTGGTGGTGGTTGATGATTCCATTGTGCGGGGTACCACCAGCCGGAAAATCATTAAAATGATTCGTGCCAGTGGGGCAAAAGAGGTCCATATGCGTGTTAGCGCACCTCCCACCATGAACCCGTGTTTTTATGGAATCGATACTCCCACCAGAAAGGAACTCATAGCCGCCACCCATACCGTGGATGAGATCTGTAGTTATATTACAGCGGATTCCCTCGCTTATATTTCCATTGAGGGACTCAAGAAACCCTTCCAAGAGGGAGGCCGGGATCATTTTTGCGACGCCTGTTTCAGTGGGGACTATCCCATCAAGTTCCCAAAGATGGACATGAGACAGCTAAGCCTGTTCGGAGAGTGAAGAACGGCAACTACGCGGGATCAGGTCCAAGGGGAGGAAGGCACAGCTAAGGGTGCTACAGCCGGAAATCGAATTGAGCCCTCAAACCAAAAATGTAAACGGTGCTTGGTTGATAAGCAATAACCTGAAAATTTGGGGATAGAGCGATATATTCGTTTACGGAATAACGATAGTAGGCCTCAAAATGTTCCTCGTCGTCATAGTTGGGTAGACCCGCAACCCTGTTATTCACCATAACAGCTCCATAAGCCAAACCGAGAGCGTCATCAGGGCGATTCCATAACACGCCGTTTACTTCCGCCCCAAGCGCCCAGGTGGCGTCCACCACATTGGCTGTGAGGTCATCTTCCAGCATTGTGAACCTGAAAAAGCCGGCCAGTGTTTCCGTAAAACGTTGGTCAAAGCTTAACCCCCAGCCGGTATTGCCCTCGGTGCCCATTCTACCTATACGGGCATAGTCGCGATCATCAAAGACACAGAAAAAACGGTAATTCCCCCCGTGCAAGAACTCAGGTTTGAAATTGACTTGTAAAACTGCCAAACCATCCTCATCCACATTATCAAAGTTGGAGTTGGCCAGGACTACACTGAACTCCAGCCAGGGGAAGGGGATGAGCATGGCCTTCAGTCCGGGAGCATAGTAGTTATTAAGCTCCTGAAAAGAAACTCCGGTGGAACGGACAAACATGTTACTCATGAATTGAGTAGTTTCATCACCGGCCACATCATTTTCGTCATACAGGGAGTGAATATCCATTTTACCTATAGCGATATAGAGCTTTTCATCGAAAAACAGTCCTTCGTAATAAGCTGAATTGATCATCAGGCTGCCGGCTGTGTTATTCGGGTCATAGTTGGGACTGGAATAAAGGCCGCTAGAGGTGTTGGTGGCCGGGTCAAAAGTGCCCAGAGTATTATTGACTCCGTTGCCGTCTCCACCCTCTAAATAGACGATGAATTTATGGTTCCCGCCGAGATTCGCTTCCAGAAATAGATCTACGGTATACCCGACATCTAAACCATCGTCATCGAAACTGTTTCCGTTACTGCTAATCGTGCTGTTGTTCGTTCTTTGGTGAGCCCAGGTGGTGGTTCCTCCGTAAATTTGCAACATGCTGCCGGAGCTTGAGGAAGGGGGAATATAGGAAGGGACTTCCATGGTTCTGGTTTCCACCGGCGGAGAGTCCGCTTGGGCAACCCTATAAGAACGCCCTTGGTTTTCTGCCTGGTAAGAATCGTTTTCCCCTCTGGTTTGCTTCAAAGCCGAAATATTTTCCTTAAGTTCCGCAATTTGCTTTTGCATTGACTCCATGGATTCGGCCGAAGCGCTGGTCCCCTGACATAAATGTAATACTCCCAAAAGAAATGCCGCCATGGAAATGTGCAATATTTTTTTAAACATTTTTCTCTCCTATAAGTATAAATAAAACAGGTAAAGTGGTGACATTAGACGCTATTTCCAACAAATAGTCAAGAGAAATATTCAGTTTGAAGGTTGTTTCCCACGTTACAATCGTTGCAATACTGGGGAGGTTGGTTCCTAAGAGAAATAAGGCAAAAAGCATAAAAAAGCAAAAAAGGGCAAAAAAATACCCAAGCCGGAAAACCAGCTTGGGTATATAGTGCTATTTTGAATTTGTTTTCGCCCACTAATCAAATGGGGATGATGCCATGGCTAAATATTATAAAGACTCTTTCAATTTTGGAGTAGGCTTGAAACTAACCGTTTTGGAAGCTTTGATTTTGATCGTCTCACCGGTCCTTGGGTTTCTCCCCTTCCGAGCTTTTCTTTTCTTAACATTGAAGGTTCCGAAACCAGGGTAGGAAAGCCTGCCCTCCTTTTTGATGGCCTTGCCGATGGTGGCGAAGGTTGCATCGATCAAGCCTTCAGCCGCTGCCTTGCTGGTGTCGGCCTTAGCCGCCTTAATAACTGCTTCAATCAACTCTGCCTTGGTCATACTTTGTCTCCTACAATAAGGTTAAAAAAGTCTATTAAAAAGATTTGAGTAAACTGAACAATTCTAAATGAAATTAGTCGGACAAGTCAAGCAAAAAAAATCAATTTTTAAGAAAAAATTGGGACCGGGAAAAGCATTTTTTTGCTCAAACCCGAACATTTTTATAAACCAGGTTGACGTCCAATGCTTCCAGCATCCCCTCCCGTTTTTTGCTGGGTTGATGCTGGAACTCATAAATAAAATGTTCTTTCCTGTATACGTCGTCTGAATGGAATTCGCAATTATTAGCGTTGGAGAGATGGAAAAAAGCGTCCTTTTCCTCCATATTCCCGTTTTTGAACAGGTAGGTTCGCAAGAACCCGAATGCTCCATCTTCATTGTAAGAGGTTAGATAGCCTCGAACGGTTTTAGCGTCGGAAGTAGGAAGGAGATCCGGGAGCAAAAAACCCGAATAGTATAAGTCTGCAGCTTCTTTCAATTCACGGTTCACATTTTTAAAACCGATAACCTCAACTCGGCAACCCTTATTTTGCAAAGCGGTGATCAATCGTACAAAATCACCATCCCCGGTTACCAAAATAATACGGTCGAGGTTTGCGGCCTGCAAAATGGCATCAATGGCCAAATCCATATCCGCGTTCGCCTTGAAAGAAACCTCGCCAGCCTCGTTAGTATATTTTTGGACTTTTTTCTTAATTAGTTTAAAACCGAATTTCCTGAGCAGATCATGGTAGTGAAACAACTTTTTTCGATAAGGTGCGGTATCCCTGATTTTATCCTCATCCACCACTACATATGCATTGGCCCTTAAAACCTCTCCTCCCCCCATGGAGGCAAACCGCTTGAGCACGTCATACTTCATACCGTAACCGCCACAGCGGACAATATTCTCAGCATCTACATAAATACCAACATTCATTATTTCTTCCTCACTAAGCTTAATGTAAAAGAGCCAGTTTAGTTAAATTTGAGAAGTTTATCAAGTATGCGGTAAACCACAGAACAAGACAAAAAAAAACGCGGCTTATACTAGCCGCGTTTTAGAAAATACGAGTTTTTCCGCAATTGTTGCGGAAATTGTAGGAGCGAGTTCCCCCCACCGTGACAAACACTAAATGTAATTCAAATGGATAGGTGGCATGTTCCTCCCTTATGAAGTTTACAATGGTAATATAAGTCTATTTGCTGAAAAGTCAATAGTTGGGAATAAGATTTTTTCCTATTTTTCAATGAAAAATTTGCTTGACAGGCGAAAAATGCCTGGTTAGTATAAGCAAACCATGCGGCTAGACAATAAAAACAATGTTCTAAAACAAGAGGTGAACATGAAAAATTACAAAATAGATGCAACAATGAGATTATTTTTCACCGTTCCCGCCATATTGATTTGGCTCGGGATTTGGCTTACAGGTTTTGGAGTTGCGCATTGGATTTTATATCTTCCTGCCGCATTTTTTACCTTTGCAATCATTACGGGAATTTGTCCTGGGTTGATCATTACAAAGCTAATAATGAAAAAGAACTAATATTAGAAGCAATGGAGTTTGCCCCCTGCTTCCCTCCCCCTGTCTTTCACTTCTTTCCAGTTCCTCCCCTCACCTCAAATATTTTTTCGGGGGATTTCGCAGGTAACGCTCTGTAAAGATATCCGGCGGAAGGCCGATGTTGAACTTGACCTTGGGGTAGGAAAGGATTGTTTGTCCCTTGGAGGCAAGGTCCTTCATCCTGGATTGCGTCACGGTGGGGTAGCTGTCGATGGTGTCCACTTTAAGCGCCTCGTAAACGCGGTAGTTCTCTTCTTTCTTGTTGTAATACTCAATCTTGATGGGGATGAAGGTGGTACGGTGAACCCACATCTTGTAATAGGAAAACTCCACCGCCTCCGGTTTCTTTGGAACGCTTTTGATGACGTAATAATTCTTGGAGGTCTCCAGCAGTTCATGCTTATCTTCGTTGATGCCCCGACCCGATACGTCCTCATAAAAAAAGTGTGACCCCACAAAGCTGGTGCGCTCGTCACTGGCGGCAATGCGCTTCACCAGGTCCAGAGCGGGAAGGTACAGCCATCGGTCGTCGTCCTTATCCAGATGCTTCCATACCATGAAGGCTGTCTTGTTTACATCGGCAGGACGCTGAAAAAAGACATAAAATTTCTGCTCACCGCAGACCTTATCCGATATATCCCCTTCCGGCTCCTCATCCTTGCGCAAGATGGTGAACTGCCTTTTTCGCTCACGGCCCTGGCTGTCTTTGATGCTCATGGCAACCTTGGCGCGACCGGATTTCCCCTGATAGTAGGAAGCCCGGTTGGCCTTTTCGATGATGGTATCCACGGAGATCTCGGAGGCGGACGTTTTGTTGGCGAACGTGAAGATTAAAGCAAAGATCAAAAACAGCAATCCTGAAAAAACAGGGAAAAATATTTTAGATTTTAGATTTTTGACTTTAGATTGGTGGTATTTTTTTTTAAAATTTTCCATAACCGATCCTTTCAAAAAAAATAGGTTTATAAAGCGGAGGACCGGGACGAAACCCGGTCTTACCATTTGCAAAAAGCCTCACCCAGCACTTAGGCTTTGCACTCCGCCCGTTTAGACATTGTGAAGCATATACCCATCAAAACCAGAATGGCAACCGCACTCACCCAAGTGAGAGTGGTCCAGCCCACGGAGAGAAACTGGTGGACGTTGATCACCACCAGCGCAACCACCATGATCCCCGAAAAAATACAGGTTCCGCATTGGCAGGTGAAGCGGATTTTTTCCGAAGAAGTGAAGAGCCATTTTTCCATAAGGGTGATCATGGCGGGAAGGATCAAGAGGGAAGCCAGCCCCGCTGTAAGCAGGATGGCAGCTATGAGAATTCCCACCGTCTTGTAGGGGAGCAGAGGCGCGGCCAGCAGAGGAAGAAACCCCACGCCCACCACAACCACATTCCGGGTGATGGCCCTTGCCGGCTCCCCGAACACAAGCATAATGGTTTGCGACCAGGCTCCGTGTTTCTCCTGAAGTCCACGGCTCCGAGCCAGGAAGTGAATGGCATAGTCCACCGCCAATCCCAGGGAGAGAGAGGAAAGAACCGCCACGGGCATATCGTAATCCTTACCCACCAAGCCGATGACCCCGTAAATCAAGACGATGGTGACGGTGAGGGGAATCATGGAGAGGAGCCCCCACAAAAAGGATCGGAAAAGAATGGTCATCATAAGCAGCACCACCAGGAAGCTACCGATGAAGGACTGGAACATCCCGCTCACCATCTTATCCTGCCAGATCACATTGATGTAGGTGAGTCCGAACCACTGGTGCTTCAGGGAGAAGGGAGGCGGATTGTCGGTGACGAATTCGTCAATACTTTTGGCCACCCTGGCCATATCCATGTTGTCGCCGCTCTTAAGCTGCACCCAAAGGCTGGTCTTGGAATAATCGGGAGTGACAAAATGCCAGAGGTCGTCCGGCCGGTGGCTGTTCTGAAAAGAGATCAGTGTTTGGGCCACGGCGTTGGAAGATTTGGGAATCCTAAACTCTTTTTCTTCACCTAAACGTAGCTCCCGGTGCACCGTCTTCACGATATCGGCCAGGGAATTGGATTTCCCCACCACCCCGGTATCCAGCAGCCTTTTCTGGAGAGCAGCTACATATTCCAAAGCCTCGGGTTGTTTGAAAATCTGGTCCCTCTGCCTCTCTTCGTCCAGGAAGAGGAAGACCTCTTCCCAGGCGTCCAACTGGTCATCGGGAGCGGATAGGTTTTGCTCGTCCGTCCACTCCTCCAGGCCATTCAGCATCTCTATTTTGGAATTAGCTGTTTTGTGAGCCTGGGCCGCTTCTTCTTTCACTACATTAAATACCGTTGGAGCAGAAGGAACCATTTCCTCCAACTCCGTGGCCCGTTTCCCTAATCTTTGGGCAAAATCCTTTTGATAAGTTTCGGGAGACCACGCTTTACCCTCCGGCTCCAGGGCCAGATAAGCCATGTAGGTGCCACCGAAATGTTCGTTCAGGGCCTTATCCGCCACTCGGATGGGATGCGATGGCGCGAACCACTTCACTGGGTTGTCGTTGATTTGGATGAGGCTGATCCCATAAACCGCAATGGTGGTAAGGACCAGGGAGATGGCCATTATCCATCCGGCGCGGTGAAAGGTAAGGCGACTGAGAACGGCAAGCATTCGGGCCATGAAAGAGCCCGCGTCCGGATCCTCTTCACCATGGTGGACGAGGCCGAAACCCTCCAGGGATTTTTGTGGGATGAGCATGATGTAGGCCGGGATAAAAGTGACGGTCCAGAACCAGGCCATGAACACTCCGAAAGCCACAAAGAGACCGAAGATTTGCACAGGCGGAATAGGGGCCAGGGCCAGGGAAGAGAAGGCAACCGCCGTGGTTAAGGTGGTATAGAACATGGGCTTGGACAAGGTGTCCATAACCGCGAGAATGGTTTTCCTGCGGTCCCTGGTCTCCTGGTAACGGTCAAAAAAATCCGAAAGAATATGAATGGCGTCCAAAACCGCTATGGGCATAATGAAGATGGGGATCATGGAACTCATGATGTGTACCGTGTTCCCCGTGGCAACCAGGAGGGCCATGGTGCAAATCACCGAGACCAAGGCAACAATGAGGGGCGAGACGATGAGGACCAGCTTGCGAAAAAAGACGAGCATGAGGAGGAAGATCACCAGCATGGCCAGGGGCGCAGAAATGGCCATTTGCTTGAACATCTCCATCCCGAAGGTATCCTCCGCCACCGGTAACCCTGTTATGTAGTAGTGTTCGTCACCCTTAAAGGAATCGATCTTCTCCTGGAGCTTGGAAGCCACCTCGTAACTTACATCTTTGGAGGTGAGGGGCAGGTATAGGGCCATGGCCTTTCCGTCTTCCGAGAGCACCGTTCCTTTTAGGAAAGGAAGCCGCTCCGCCTTGTGCCGGACCGCTATGGCTTCTTCCTGAGTAGCGGGGGGAGCGGGCATAAGCCATTCAAATTTGATCACTCCGGCGCCGCCCTGCTCCATGTTGTCCACCAGGGACGGGGCGATCATATCCACCTCGATGACGCCCTCTTTCTTGCCGGATTCCTTTTCGTGGGTCCAATGCAGGGTCTTGGCAAATTCGGTGAGTTCGTATATCTTGCGGAGGGAATCGGGATTGAAAACCCCTTCCGGGTGGACCTCATTTACGATACCCACCACCAGAATATCGTGGAGGGAAAGTTCCTTTTTCATCCCGTTATGAAAGGCCCGCACCGGCTCATCTTCGGGGAGCATATTTTCCGGGTCGGTATCCACCTTCACCCCATGGAGGGAAGGGAAAGTGTCAGGCCAGATACTTGGCAGGGCCGCCAGCAGGGCCATGGAAAAGGTGAGAAGCACCATGACGGCGGTGAGAAGCTTGGGTCGATCCACACTGAAGGAAAAGAGTTTATGCATGGCTTTTTGTGGTTAGGGGTGGAGGCGGCTTTATTATCGACTAAAGATGGGCATTTATCAATGAAATATTTGGCTCAAACTCTTGCCCAGATAAATATATTATAATATTATAATATATACAACATGGATGTCAACAAAAAAAGCAGAAGACAGTAAGCCCATAGTGACGAGTAACAAGGGTAAAGCAAAAGGCAGATGGTGAAAGACAGTAGGAAGAAAAATGACGAGGGGTGAAGTGAAGCTAATAACAAAAACGGCGAGTGCAAATGACAGCGGAGCGAATAATGGTTCTTTACGACGAACTACAAAAGTTTAACGAGGGCGGCAACGATGATAATACAGGTGGCGCCAATAGCGCCAAGCTTGACGGTAAGTCGAAGTTCCATCTCTTTTATATCTCGCTTCACCTCAGCTATGTCTTGTTTGGTGGCAAGGCGGTCGTCGATCAAACTGGCCAGGGTCTCTGCCTGGACTTCGGCCTGTTCTTCCGTGAAGCCCACAGCTATTAGTTTCTTCACATATGCGTGGGTATCGAATGCTATTGCTTGCCCCATGGTTAATCTCCTTGGAATAAAAATATCATGGGGGTGGAGGGTTGTCAAGAATAGTAAATTTCAATTGAAAGGTAGTTGCCCTTTTCTTAATCCACAGCCAATTTTTCCAACTCCCCACGGGCCTGTTCAAAAATTGCTGCGATGGCCTTAAGGTTTATCTCGGAGACATCTACAAACTGCAAACCTATACGGATTTTTTCAGGGTTATGCTCTTTGTCGCAGGTCAACATGTTCAATCGGTGGAATTTGCACCGCAAGCTCAATAACTCCACG
The DNA here is from genome assembly GCA_029261755.1 of Nitrospinia bacterium. GTDB lineage: Bacteria > Nitrospinota > Nitrospinia > JACRGO01 > JACRGO01 > JACRGO01. The sequence continues at coordinate 6,999 of JAJDAS010000078.1, read as the reverse complement.
CTGGCATACTCCGCCGGGAACAGGACCGAAATGAAAATGTTTTTCAAAAGATTGCCGTGCTCTTCCGAATAGTCCAAATCAAAAAGGATACCCCCCTGGCTGATATTCACCACCTGTGCCGGGACACTTTTTTCGCCAAAATGGAGAATGGCCTTGGTTCCGGGAACGCTGATCCTTTCTTGTGCCCTCCACTTTCTTGGATCGCAAACAGCATTGATCTTGGTGCCAAGCTCCTTACTGGTAAAGGGTGATATAAGGAAATGCTCAATACCTTCCTTTAACAACTCCACCAACTCATCCTCTTTTTTGGAAGAGGTGACAACGATGAAGGGAGTCTCATGGTGAGCTGGAAGTTCATGAACAATTCTTTTTATAGCCGGTCCATCCATACTCTGCATCTTGTTTCCGGAAATGATTGCTTCCACTTTTTCATGTTGAAGCATCTGAATACCTTCTTCTCCGGAGGCCGCTTCGCAAACCTCAAATTCGCTCAGGTCGGACGCTATATATCTTTTTAACAGTATACGAAGGGTTCGGGATTCGTGGATGATCAATATCTTTCGCATTTTTTCCCTTTTGATTAATAGAGGATTAAAAGTTTGGGCAATGGAAACGCTATTTTAACTTCAACATCGTTGAAAGTCCATCTATTCGTATCACAGAGCTTTGGTGGGGCTCAGCGCCGCCGCCTTGCGGGCGGGATAAAAACCGAAGAAAACTCCAATCCCCACGGTGAAGAAGGTGAACAACTTCGAAAAATTAGTGGTTCAAAAAGTTTTTTTTTGTCTTTTTGCCTTCTGCCTCTGTGCCTGAGTAGTTACAAACTTTTTAGAAACCGCACTATGGGGTGAGGTACTCCTCATCAATTTCCAAGAAGGGGATTTTTGTGTCCGATTGAATCACTCCACTTTCGATGAGTTCATTCAACTTCTGTATCACATAATTGGAAAAGACGGATACTCCCGGATTGGTCCAGGGGTGGAACCCGTCCCAGGTTAGAGTACTTTTGCTGAATGTAGTTTTGATGCCGTTGATATTGTACTCCAGGGTTTGAGACCCTTCGTTGATGGATTGAAAAATTATTTTGCCCGGCATCAGGTAGATATTGGGATATTCCTTAACCTTTTCTCTCAAATATGCGTTCATCTTGATGTTTTCACTGATACATTGTTCATATTTTTCCGGTCTCGGTTTTTTCTTTGAGCAATCCACCAGGCGGTCATAGTAGACATCCGACAACAGGATCACTGGCCGATAATATTCTTTCTCTACAAAAGCGAACTCTCCATCCTCGGAGCAATCCACATCTTTGTTTTTGCAATCTAGAGCCAGGTGCTCCAACATCACGTCCAAGAATTTTCTTTTTTTCTCGTCGAACTTATATTTTTTGAAGTGGTGGTAGAGATAATCCAGAGCGATGACCAGTTTGGGTTTATGCTCTTTATAGATTTTTTTCATAAACTTGAAGGTATCTTTGTGGTCTCGTGAAAAAAATTTATAATGAGAATAATAGCCCTCTCCGCTTTTCAGGCACATGCGGTTTGCCACAACCTCCGGAAAAGATTTGGCTAAGAGTCCGTGGGACACCGAAGCCCCCAGGCCAAGAATGGGACCAAGGGCGGAAAGTTTTCTTGCTTCTTCCGCATCTTCGCAATGTTGTCCATAATGGTTCCAAGAAGCGTACGAGGAAGAAACAGGGAAAAACAGGAAAATGATCAGGAAGGGCAAAACTCTTTTATTCATCATTTGGTTCAATAATTTCCTGCCCCTTGAAGTCCGTGGTGGTCGTCTCCTGCGTTTTCGACATCTTTTCCAGGGCGTCAATGATCCTTTGAACACTCTGCTTTCCCCTGTCATACCAGGTGGAGCAGTTGGGACAATCCTTCATCTTTTCCATAATAAGCCCGATGGAGAGGAGAGGATTTCGAATTTCATGGTCCACCGACATCACCGTGGCCTTCAAAATTTTCAACTTTTCCAGGTCGATACACTTGCGCATGAGGTCGGCTATCTTCAAATGAGCCTCTATTCTGGCCATAAACTCATCGGGGTGTTCGGTGACATGTGATTTGGTAATGAAGTCGCTTGGACCATATTGGAGCCCTTCCTTCTCCATATTTTCATAATCGCTGAAAAAAATGATTTCCGGTAAGAGCTTGGTTTTTTCCTGGGACCGCAGCCGTTGGAAGACTTCAAAGCCGTCCATACCCGGCATTCTGATATCGAGCAACACCAGGTCGTAATCACCTTTTTCTATCATGTCCACGCCATCGCGTCCGTTATCCACCGTATCAATTTCGTGGCCCGCCAATTTAAACACCTTTTTGGCGATATCAGACATGCCGATAGAATCATCCACCAGCAATATTTTTGCGTCCCCAGTTCCCGGCATTTTCAACCACCCTTGGATTTTTTTTTGATTCTATATTTATCCTATCAAAATTCAATGTAATTGACCATGATTTTTCTTCTTTTGAAGTGGAAGAAGCTTTTCGGGAGGGACAACATAAGAAGCCACTAAATATTTCAGTAGCACCCGGTAATGAGAAAGAGAAAATAGAAAGCCAGGAGCAAGCCAAAAACATCTAATTGCTGTTCAAAAGAAGCGTAATCATTATAGGCACTCGATAGTAGCCTGATTTCTCAATGAGCGTATTCTATTGCTGGCTGGAAGGCGAAGTAAGGATAGCATAACAAACAGCAAACCAATCAACAGATACCCCGCATTTCTAAGCGTTTGCCTATAAAGGATGAACACCGTGAAAGTGGTTCCTTTTGCAACCTCGCTGTCCACTTTAATTTTGCCTTGGTGGGCGTCTACGATTTTTTTCACTATGGATAGCCCCAAGCCCGTGCTTTTCTCTCCCCCTGTTGGTTGAGCGGTGAGCCTCTGAAATGTGCCAAAGAGTTTGCCTAAATCCTCCTGAGGTATGCCCGGCTCCTCGTCCCGCACCGAAATCCGGACCGTTTGATTTTGAGTTTCAAGGGTAACGAATATGGCGGTGTTTGGTTGGGGAAATTTGGAGGCGTTGGTGAGAAGATTGTCAATCACTTGAGCCAAGAAGCGCTCGCATTCCATGACTTTGGAGCCCTTGTCAACAACTTTCCGTTCTTTGGTGAAAATGCTATCTTCGTTCATAGTTAATCTGAAAATAGTTTGAGAAACTAATGGGAAGGGCTGGGGTAAACTGGAATTTCCCGCTCAGCCTAAAAGAATACTTTAATGAAAAAGAAGGAGAGATTATCGTCCACTTATGTGATGTTGAAAGAAAAATCGTTGGACATTCGTGTCATCTCAATAACACCGAATTCAGCCTTGTGGATCTTAGAAGGCAAAAATGATTTTATTAATCCGAAAACGCCACCAAATTAAAATTTACGTTCTCCAGGTCTTCTTCGAATTCTTCCCCATACACCTGGGCCAGTCCATCATTTTCATGATGCCGCCAGTTGATGAAATTTTTGAACTGCTGCTATTAAAATAGCTTACCTCCACCTCCACCGTGACCTCTTGCGCGTCGAGTTCCCTCATAAAATTGTCAAGCCAAGAAAAAACCGGATGATAGAATTTGGCGGTGTTCTCAGGGTAGGATTCGCCCTTGATCTCCAGGCGGGGGGCGGTGGCGTCAAGGTTGATGGGGGGGGGGATTTGGTTTGCTCGATAGTCAGATTATCCATATCAAAACATACCTTCAGAGAAAAAAAGAACGGTATAAAGTTTATCTCCATCCTTAAATTACCTTAAAATACTTCTCCATCATTTTATCTGAGTATCTCAATGTTCCGAAAGGAGAAAACTATATTCTTTTCTTAGTTTAGGTTCAAGAACTGCCCAATCTTGTTTAGGAAAGATTTCAGGGCCATTTCCGTTTGTATTGAATAATATTGCCCCCCTTAACCTGAGTAGATTTCAAACGACCTCAATGCCGTTTCCTGTAAAACAGCCTATAATCTCCTTTTTTTTCTCCTCATCATAAAACTTTTTTAACTGCTCAATATCCGCAAAATCTTCTTTTTGCCCCAAACTGTCTTTTTTGTTAAACCACACTGGATTGTTAGTCAAAAAAGCAGTCTTTTTTACTCCAAGTTTATTATAAAACTTAACAATATTTAGAATATTCTCTTTAGTATCAGTTATTCCTGGGATTAATGGTGTCCGCGGCAGAAGTTTAAATTTTTCGGACTTCGACAATTGGTAAAGTGATATGAAATTATTTAGAATCTCTTTATTATCGATACCGCAGAATTTTTTATGTTCGTCTGAATTTATTAGCTTTATGTCAAAAAATATAGAATTGACATAAGGTAAGATCAAAGATTCAAACTTTTCATAATTAAACTGTCCGGCAGTCTCTATGAGTGTATGAATTCCCTCATTTTTAAATCTAATCAATAGATCGGAAACAAACTCCGCAAACAGGGCGGGTTCACCACCTGAAATGGTTACCCCGCCACCTGATGTTTGAAAATAAGGTTTATAAGGTATGATTTCATTAATGAGACTATCAATATCGATCTCTTGCCCAACACGTTTTAATGCTTCGGAAGGACAAATTTCAACGCACTTAAAGCATTGTTTGCAATTATGCCTGTTTACAAAAAATGGAAAAACCCTCGAAATAGCATGTTGCCGACATACTTTTATACAATCTCCACAATCAATACAGTTTTCTTTTTGCCACATCAACTCTGCGCCTGTTTTATGACTTTCCGGGTTATGGCACCAGACGCAATCAAGGGAGCACCCCTTGAGGAATATAACAGAGCGAATACCCGGTCCATCCTCAAGGGAGTTCCCTTTTATATCAAAAACTATTGGATTAGATTCCAAATTCCGTCCTTCCTAAAACTTCCAATTGTGCTTCTCTAGTCAGATCTGTGTAGTAGACGGTATATCCGGAAATTCTTACAATCAGGTCGGGGTAGTCTTGAGGATTTGCCATAGCATCCATGAGAGTATCGCTGTTAACCATATTTAGTTGAGCTTGCATCCCTCCTCTATTAAAATATGTTTCCATGTAATCTGTAATCCTCTCGATATTTTGCTTATAGGTATTGCATTTAGAAAAGGAAAATCGCACATTAAATGCGAAGTTATTTTCGCATGTGGTTGAATCAAGGCTGGCAACATCTATCAAATTATCCAGCAGATTTTTAGTAGCTGTGGGGCTGGGAGTAAGTCCGGGAGTATAAGGCCGATTTTTCCTCCTGCCCGATGCATCTGCACCTGAAACACTTCCATATACCACATGATTGCTTGCTGATTTATAACCGGCAATAAATTTTCCACCCCTGCCTGTCTTTTGTGAATGTAAAAAATCCCCTACCATACGGGTAACCCTGTCTGCCATTTTCCTGCCTTCTTCATTACCTGAACCGAATTTTGGAACAGAGTGCTTTATTAGAGCATAGATTTTTCTGCCATCTACTTGACATTTTTTTGGATCCTTGTCTTTAGGGGCAAAGTCTTTGTCTATTGCTGTTTTTAAATCTTTAAATGTAAATTTCTTTTTTTCAAAGACCAGCTGTTTTATCACCAACAAAGAATCAATTACATCGGAGAGCCCGATTATTGCGGCTCCGGCTGTATTATACTTTGCGCCCCCGTGAAGCATTCCGGTTGCACTTTCGATGCATCCATCTAAAAGCGCAGAATAAAGCGGTGCCGCTAATGCCTCCTTTTGGGCCTCCAAAATTTTATGTGATCCACCGTCAATAACAAGACCGAATATAAATTCAAACTGTTTTTTAAAAAAACCATAAAAATCTTTAAAATCACTAAAACCCAAATCTTCAGCGCGCTCATCAAAGCCTGGTTTTTGTGGACCTAACGGCTTGCTTTCCGTCAATTCCCACTTTGGGTGATTCCCGTTATTCAATGCCATATCAAGAGGAACCACGAGGCTGCTATCTAAATCTCCGGATGTTGCAAAATGTTTTCCATGCATCACAGGTTCCGTGCACCCACATGCAACCCAGTTTCTAATATCTTTTATATCCCAATGGGGATTATTTTCAGCCCACCCTTTTATTACTTCTTTGTCATTATGAATTGCTGGTGTGCCGCTTGTAATGTAATTTACCTCAATCACTCTTTCCAAAAAAATTCTACTATTGACGCCGGGCATATGACGTACATCTATATCAGGATTATTCAAACACATCATCTCTGTTACTTTTAAGATAATATATGACATATCATTAACACCATCTTCCCCTTCAGGTGTTACGCCGCCAACACAAATAGCCGTAGCAGTTGGAGCGCCTGACGCGTGCCATGCCAGTCTGGAATTAATTAAGATTCCGTGACTGTTTAATCTCATAAAGAAACATCCTACCAATTCAATAACGTATTTTATATAGTCTTCCCTTTCCTGAGCGGTAGTTTTCTTGCTCATATCACTTTCAAAATAAGGCTGTAATATCTGGTCAAGCCTGCCAACGGACATATTATCATTCATACTATCCATCCCGATCCCAATAAACATAATCCACATAGACTGCAAAGCTTCATGAAGGGTCTCAGCCGGTTTATCAGGGACTTTTTTCAAAATTTCGGAAAGATTTTTCAGTTCCTCTTTTCTAATATTATCGATCTTCGGATCTTTCGCTTGCCGACCCATCTCCTTTGCGAGTTCTTTTGTATAAACTGACACTGCATCAAGTGCAATTTCCATTGCTTCAAGATTACTAATACTCTGCTGTTTTGAATCATCAGCCGAATTTGTTTTTTTCTTAATTCCAGCTAATTTATCTTTTATTTCCTGCCTTAATCCTTTTAATCCTTTGCGAACCACTGTAGCAAATCCGGGACTTCCCGGATTAAGCGATATCAAGCCCCAGGGAATTAAGAAGAATTTACGGTCAATTACCTTTACAGCTTGGGAGTCAGCTTCAACTTTTGTTTTCCAGACTGCTTCAATATTTTTGTCCATCCAAAATGGAAAGATTTTTCTATGAAGTTTTTCTATTCTATTTTTATCGATTTTCATAGGGGAC
>JAJDAS010000077.1 GCA_029261755.1 Nitrospinia bacterium | reverse complement strand
ATTACACTAATAATTAAATCTTTAATTTGTGAAATCAGTGAAATTCGTGGTTCAAAGTCTTTGATTTTAAAAGATTTTTGCATTGTAAGAGACGGATTCTCAGAATCAACATGTAAGTACCTAATTTTTTTAAAAAATTCTTTTCTTGATCTAGATCAATGATTAATTTTGGAAAGAGGGTTATCTTAAGCCTTAAAACAAAATTAATCCATGAATTTGTCCGGAAAAGAAAGGAGAAATAACAGGACATTTTTTTTATTTTTTTTCTCAACCTTTACATTTTAAGGAGATAAACCATGCGTAAATTAATCATATCTGCCGTTATCACTTTTGCAATCATCATATCAGGAAATACCCAAGCCTTATTTGCCGGAGAAGTACAATCCAGCAAAGAGCACGGTTTGAGCCAGTGGACCTGGGAAGGAAAAACACAAGGCCTGGCAAAAAAAGTAAAAGGAAAATATGGACTCAGCCAATGGACCTGGGAAGGCAGGGAAGCAAATCAACCAAGTCAGGTAAGAGGAAAATACGGCCTCAGTCAGTGGACATGGGAAGGTAAAGAGAAGACCACGGATCAACTGCAAAAAGCAGCGGATGGAGATTTATACGTGGATTTAAAGAAAAATCCCAGCAAGATGTAACAATGGGTATTACAATAGAAAAAAACCGGCAGGGACGACTGACCATACTCTTGGGGCATTATGCTTTTGATTTAACTTTAGAAGCAACATAAGCCATCAGCAGATTTGACCCCTTTTCGCATGGAGTGTCGCATGGAGTGAGGGAAAACCCATAAAACAAAAGAAGCTAATCAAAAATTGCCTTATAGACCTCCCCCATGGTCAGTTTCAATCCCTGTCTCCAGGCATCTTCCCATCTTTTTGTCTTATCAACCCAACCCTGTTCCGTGGTTCCCGGCGGGATATCGTCCCAGACAGGTTGGCCGGGTGAATTAACAGCGATATCACCGTTGGCGTATTTCTTGTTTTCCTCATCCCACTCGGCCTGTTTAAACTGCTTGGCGTTTCTGAAACCCAGTCTCATTAAGGCGAACATCCTGTTTCTTCCCCCTCCTATGGCGAGGGATTTTGCTCCGGGAAGATAGTGAATACGGATAGGGCCTTCCTTTACAAACTCTGATAAATACTTTCCTTCATATAAGCGAAACATCGTAATCCAGGGGATTTTTCCATCCGGTTTTTCAAAATCCCATTTCAAAGAATGGAGATCGGTGATTTCGCCACTCCCGTGCTGGTCAATATGCTGCCCCATGGGAACAAGCGTCACTTCCTTGCCGTCGGTTGTAAACTTAAACACAGGGCTTCCGGGTAATCCGCTTTTTAAGGCAAGGGCTTTAAACAAGTTGTATTCGGGATATTTCATATTATAATACGCTCCGGTTAGCATCCTTACAAAATATCCAATCCGCAACTTTTCAATAATGATGTTGAGCGGTTTCCAGTTCATAAAATTCCTTTTTTTTTAATCGGATTGAGGAGTCTCGTTATTCAAAGCAGTTACAAACATTTTTAATATCTTGTATCGCTCCTCTGCCATTTCGGAACCAGGTTCTGTCTTCATAATTTTTTTAATTTGTTCCGCTGTCTTAAGCCAATTGTTGAAATACGTAGTAACGTCCCGGCCATTTTTCCCCATCAAAGCCATGTTCATGGCCCGTTGAATAACGATGCAAGCCCCCAGTTTGGATAATTTGTCCGCGTCCCAGAGAACACGGGCTTCTAATGTCTCGGGCACGGATTCATCCCATCCCACATGGGTTGAGATGGCATATTGAACGGCTTTAATTTTTTCCTTGGGGAAATCGGTATCTTGCAAAATTTCGCCTGCCATTCTCGCGCCCGCCTCCGCATGCCCTTTTTTTACTTTGCTACGGCCTACGTCGTGAAGGGTGAGGGCCGCTTTCAGAACATCCCTGTCCGCTTTTAACCTTTCCCCTATCTGCATGCCCATAGAGATTACCAGCGCATTGTGTTCCGCTCGATAATTATACGATATTTTATTCCATGATAATTTTTTTTTGCATTGTTCTTGTGTCTCCTCCCATGATTCATCGGCTATTCGACAAATGTAAGTTTCCCAATCCATCTATCCTTCCTCCGATTAAATGTCACTTAAGAAGACATTGTTTCACTTTGTTCGTTACAAATTTCCATCACAGCCTTCTTCCATCCAACAGGACCCGCTCCATCCGCAAAACGGAGTCCGAGCAATTGGACTTTCGAGTGATAGCTCCCATTCTCCAACTGCACTAATATAGGAATATCCACGGAAGAAAGCATCGGGAGATCATTGAAGCAATTCCCCAAACCGACACTCAGAATATCCGTGTGTAGCTTTTTAAAAAGATCGATGAGGATAGAAACGGCCTTTCCTTTATCGCTTCCTGTCAGGTGATAAAAACGATCTCCCTTTGCACATCGTAATCCCAACGCCTCTTCCACGCGAGGAACATCTTCAGGGGCCAGGATCAAAAAAGGTTCGTCGTATTCCCTCTGTTTAGCCAGTACGGCCTGATCCATTGGTAAGTTGCAATAGGAAGCAATCTCTTCTGCCGTCATATCGGAAAACCCTTTTATAGCCGCCCCTGTTTTTTTCTTTAATTCATCAAGATTTTTTACAAGCGAAGGATACGGGGTTCCCAGTTCCATGATGAAATATGTTTCCAAAATGTGGTCGTACTCATGAACAAAAGGAAAATAATCTTTGGGGACACAGACCGCGCCGCCGTTTTCCACGATAAAGGGATGAGAATTATCAAGAAGATCGCGATAGAGCTCTACTTCTCCCCGGGTCTTACTGGTACAAAAAATAAGCGGGATTTTTTTTTCTTTAATGAGCGTTAACGCGGGAAGCGCTTTTTCAAAAGAATAATTTTTACTGTCTAATAATGTCCCATCTAGATCAGAGAATATGACGAGATGTTTTTGCATAATACGGAAAGGTGTTGTGTGGCAGGCATTTTAAAGAGACACAAAATGACTTTATTTATTATCTTCTTCAACAGACTCTTTCAGCAGTCCTAAAAATTCAGGCATAGTTGACGTTATCCTGCTCCAGTTGGGTATCTGCGGTTGTCCCAGGGGGTCTTCTAAAAAGGAATTTCCCCCAAGGCGCAGTCCCTCCGCGAATGTCTTCACGGCAAGCCATTCCTCTTGCCGATCAAAGGGAAGGTTATTGATAGAGGCGTCATCATGGTATTTTTTAATCATATCATGGGCCGTTCCCTGATATGTCGCCAATAAGGTGTTCTGGAGACCATCGGAAAAATCGACCCCCTCTGAAGCCAGAGTCCGAAAAAAAACGCGGGAAATATCAATGGATAATTTAAAGAGACCACTGCCAGGATCATCTTCCGAAAGGACCTGATGCTTATGCTCATAGGAATCGATAAGGTCCACTTGGCAAACCCTATTCACGGAACAGTTGCTATAAACCTCCGCCAACAGACCAAAATCCAACCCCCAGTCTCCGTGAATCCCGTTGATTCGCGCTAACTCCGTGGTCATGGAAAATTCTCCGGCCAAAGGGTAGCGAAAACTATCCAGATATACCAAAAGGGGGTTATATCCGATGATTTTTGCCATTGCACGAAGAAGAGGTATGATAAAGAGTCGCGTCACCCGTCCATACATGCGGTCATTGACACGGCTGTAATATCCTTTGCAGAACTCATAATCAAAATTTGGGTTCGCAATGGGATAACAGAGACGCGCTAAAATTTCCCGATTATAATTGACGATGTCGCAATCATGAAGGGCGACCATATGGCTGTTGCCTTCGGCCAAAACATATCCTAATGCCGTCCATACGCCGAGCCCTTTGCCGTCGGGACCAGCGTTCAAATTATGTTTTTTCAGCAAGGCATAAAGCTTTGTCATCCTCTCCCCCGAGTTCCAGATAATCACGACTTTTTGGGGAAGGACGCTGAAAAATTCTTTTGCGTGCTGAAAGGCTATTTTGTCGGCCTTGCTCAAGGCCACGACAATTTGATGCAGATAGCCGGCGTTTTTTAATTCCTCGACAATTCCCTTCAACGCCTTTCCGTTTAATTCACTATATAGCGACGGTAGAATTAGCGTAATCGGTCTCGTCTTGGAAAGGACTTCCAACTCCTTTTCCAGCTTCTCCAAACTGCTGGTGCGAAAACGGTGCAGAGTTGAAATAACGCCTGTTTGATGAAAGTCACTCATTTTTTTTCAAAGAATAATCTTTGGTGATTAGATAGTCGGCTTGCTTTCTCAGTTCACTCACCGCCTGATGCTCTTTTTCAAGGACTTTCATTCTGAATTCATTGACAACTTCCTTGCCGCGTTCCACCCGGAAACCTTTTGTATCATGATACGTCAGATCAATGAACATTTTGTAGGTTACATCCATCACGGGCGCGTAAAGTCCCTCACAAACTAAAACATTTACATTCTGAAAATCCACTAATAATTTATAAGCGGAGGACGTTATGAATTCCAAAATAGGGACGAGTATTTGTCCGTTCGATTCGAACTTTTTTAAAACGTAATTTAATTCTTCAAAATCGATTTCGGACGGCCCAACGGAATCTAAATTGGTTTTCTTCCTCAACTCATTCCGTTCTTTATGGGGCAACGCAAAGAAGTCATCCGTATGAATAATGAAGGATTTCAATTTCTTTTCCGATTCAAATAAGTTCTTCGCTACCATATGGGCGATTTCCGATTTACCAGCCCCCGATTCCGCGCCAAGGGCTATGGATACTTTTTCTCCGGTGTGCTTTTTCAAAATGAGGTCTGTAATTTCTTGCGCCGCTTTCTTGTGTTCGTCTTTAATAACTAAAATATCTCCTAATGGCATAATAAGCTCCTTTCTTTTACATGTTATCGGATAATTGCTACATCTTTTCTAAGATACGCTTGGCTTGCCCTAGTTATTGTACCGCCTGCAGATTTATTACATGGTTTGATAGCTGTAGACATAGCAGCTTGATAGGTATTTGCTTTTGGGGTTTTATAGATGAAAGGCAAAAAACCGCAATGGAAATGGAAAGAAAATTGAATGTTTTTATAAGCGGTCCCCTAATTTGCGGAAAGCTTAGCAGACTGGCGTATAAAAATCAAAAAATTTTGTGACTATTCAGCGTTTTTTTATTTTCCGATTATGTCCCGGAGGGACAACTGAAATTAGCCCAGCGATTTATCGCTGGGAACAGCAGGTCATAGGTTTATATACTAAAACCAATTGCGGTAGAGTATAGTCCTGTAAGGACGGCTGAAAACGGGATGGAATAAGAGGATAAATTCCAGTCGTCCCTCTGGGACTGCTTTTAGGAGGGTGGGTCCATTAGACCCAGCAATAAATTGCTAGGCTACTATCAAAAGTCCCTCCGGGACAAAATAAGGAATATTTTTTGTAAATTGCGCTGAATAGTTAAAAAATTTTCTATTCAGGGCGGATCTCAACCGTCACCCTTTTGGAGCATTATCTTAGGGGAAAAGGGGACGGGCAAATAACACCTTTTATTTAAAATAGTTATGCGGTCTGTTCGTTGCCTTCAGGTTCACCTGAAAAGGATTTATTGAAAACAATAATACTTTCAGTAATCATCCAGAGTTCAAGGATTATGATGATCAGTGAAATAACGAAAAGCAGCCAATTCTGGGCATTAAAAAAGCTGATAATATTATAATACATGGCCCAACTTGTCATGATCAGCATAAAGAGCATTGGAATCAGCGTGTAAATAACCGGATATCTTTTATGTACCAGATACATGGTTACCACAAGCAAAGCCAGACCGGCAAGAAGCTGGTTGATAGCGCCGAATAAAGGCCAAAGGGTCAGCGCACCTGTTCCGGATCCGTTATAAAATGCCAGTATAAAGGCAGTCAATACAGCAAATGCTGTGGCTGGATGTTTTTTGGTCATCACAGGTATTTTTATTGCTTTCCCAATTTCAGATACGGTATATCGCTGCAGCCGAGTGGCTGTATCTAAAGTGGTTGCAGCAAAAGAAGCCACAAATACACCCATTATTGTCAGCGTGATTTTGGCTGGAATTCCAACAGATTCAATCATATTGGCAGAACCTACGATAAAGGCGGACAAACGATTTCCCAGACCGGTGCCGCCAATCCAACTGTCATAGTGATGAGCAAATGCTGCCACACCAGTATATGTTTGACCGTCTTTCATAAACCCAAGAGATATACCCGCGCCACAGGCGATGATCACAAATGTCGCCAGCATGCCTTC
>JAJDAS010000076.1 GCA_029261755.1 Nitrospinia bacterium | reverse complement strand
ACAAGCCGATGGTTCGGCCACACGCAAGCATGGAGGCACTGGTTTGGGCACTACCATTTCCAAAAAGATAGTTGAGGCAATGGGAGGAAAAATATGGGTAGAAAGCGAAGAAGGCGTGGGAAGCAACTTTCATTTTATTGTCCCTTTTAAAATAAAAAAGGATGGGCTGCATCCAGACGCAGCTTCCGAAGCTCCCTCGCATATAGAACCGGAGCTGGCCAAAAAATCTTTGAGGCTTCTCCTTGTAGAAGATGACACCAATATTGTTGAGCTGGCGAAAATTGAGTTAAATAAAGCAGGATTTTCCCTGGAAATTGCCAAGAATGGCCAGCAAGCCGTAGAAATGTGGTCTATCAGCAACTATGATCTGATTCTGATGGATATCCAGATGCCGGTTATGAACGGTTTGGAGGCCACCGAAATCATTCGGCAAAAAGAAAAAGAGAACAATACCCATACCCCCATCATTGCATTGACCGCACATGCCATGAAAGGGGATCGGGAAAAATGTTTAGAAGCGGGAATGGATGATTATACCTCCAAACCTATTGATGTAAATAACCTTATTCAAAAAATCAACAAACTTTCTTCCTGATGGTTTGGCAGGTAAAGCTTGATTGTTCTTATGTTGTTTGTGGCGTTTCCGTAAGTCGCTATTTTATTAACTTTTAGTTATTAAAAATATCCGGAGCAAATAACCATGACACAAGACTATAAAGAAAAAAATCAGTCCTCAAATACTGAAGAGTCCTTTGATGATCTTATCCAGAAAAAATTCGAGGCGGAGCAACAACTGCGCGAAAAATTCACCCGCGTCTTGACCTTGATGGCCACGGATATCAGAGGGTCCACAGAACTTCAGCGCACCCGAGGAGACCTGGCAGGCGCGGCAATGCTTAGCGCCCATAATCGAATCCTGGAACCTATCCTGGAAAAGCACGGGGGGAAGATCCTTTCAATAACGGATGGAGCGTTTGTTTCTTTTGACTCCGGAGTGGAAGAGGCGGTTAAAGCTGCAATCGAGTTCATGCAAGAGGTTCATGAATATAACAGTAATACTCCAGACAAGCTAAACATCCGGATAGCCTTGAACCATGGTCCTGTTATTGTCAAAGGGGAAAAGAAAATAGAGGGATTGGCCGTAAGCACCACTGCGCGGGTAGAAGGGGCCTTAAAGGCATTTGAACAGAAAAACAAAGAAATCGGAAAAATGCCGTTAATCTTTATATCGCAAACCGTTTATGAAGGGGTCCGTAATTCAGAGGATATTATCTGCCGTTGGTCTGACAAAGTGGAGGCAAAGGGTATTGATAAGCCCCTGGATTTATACCGTGTAGTCTGGAACCCGGAACTCGAGCAGGCTGTTACAGGAGCCGGGGTGGGCAGTCAAACTCGTGGAAAGGGTAGAGGGCATGCCGATGCTAAACTCGGCTTGGCTTCCGCGAGGAAGTCCCGAACCATATATGTTATTGAAATAACCAAGGGAGAGGGAAAATTAAAAGTTAGTGGATATGAAAAATCGGAGCTGGAACAAAAAACAGTCCGACCATACAAAGATAGAGATGTTGACCAGGCAAAGTTGGATAATTATATCGCGGAAATTATTAACCTTCTGAAACGGGCCACGCAGCCGGGCAAAATCAGCAAAGAAATACTTAACGAACTTAAAACCGTCGGACAAGCATTATACGAAGCGTTGTTTACCGATAACGTCAAAGAGCAATTGGCTGCCACTAAAGCGGAAGACTTGATTTTAAACATTGATGATCAATTAGTGCAAATCCCCTGGGAATTGCTGTATGACGGCAACTCGTTTCTCAGCCTGCGGTTTAATATTGGACGGGTGGTGAGAACAAGGCAGGAGGTATCCGAAGGGAAGCCGCGTCCCGTGAGTATGCCCCTTAAAATGCTGGTTTTGGCAGACCCTAAGAACAACCTGAAGGCCGCCGCCAAGGAAGGGATAAACATTAGAAACAAAATGGAGTCCATTTCAAGCCCTATTAACACCAATGTCAAAACAGGGAATATAAAGTCATCTTTTGTCCTGGAAAAAATCCGTAACTTTGACATCGTTCATTACGCCGGACACGCTGATCATGACGCTGATAACCCTTCTCAAAGCGGATGGTTATTGGAGGATGGAAAGCTGCCCGCAGACAAATTCAAGAAAATGATGGGGCCCCAGCCAATGCCGGCGCTGGTTTTTTCCAATGCGTGTAATTCAGGACAAACCGGTGAATGGAAGATTCCGGACAACTGTGAAGATCGGGTTTTCGGGATGGCAAACGCTTTTTTATTGACAGGGGTCCGGCATTACATCGGGACATTTTGGGAAATTATGGATGAGCCCAGTTCCTATTTTTCCTTGACCTTTTACGAACAGCTTTCCAAAAACAAGACTATTGGCGAATCAGTCCGCCAAGCCAGAAAGGCACTGATTAAAAAATACGGAGAGGAAACCATCGTGTGGGCCAGCTACATGCTTTATGGTGATCCGAGTTTTACCTATGTTCGCGCTTTTAATCCGGAAGAAGTGGAGGATTCTGAGCCAGGCGCAGAAACCGAGAATGACAATGTTTTGGCGGCAGGTTCACTGCGTTCCGGAGACACAACAATTTTTCCCTCGGAGGAACCCAAAAAAGCTGGCGCCTTATATTACTGGTTAGGGGCCGTCATTCTAATTGCTATTGGCCTACTATTTTTCCGTCAAACCCAACAAACAGAGAAATTGGCAACCAGCGTCCAGACGACCCAGGACATTTTGGTCCAACAGCAGGCCCGGGAGGAGGAAGATCGTCTAACGGCTGAGAAAACTCAAAAACAGCAAATGGCAATAGTAGAAAATGAAAAAAAAGGGCAGAGAATTTCCGGTTTGGTGGCGGACCTTGCCCAGCGGTATCGGGAAGGAAAAATGGGAACCAAGGGTCAGGCGGTTATGGATGAGTGGACATCGCGACCGCTTGTAATCTCTCTCTTTCCTTTGAAAACCATGGGAAAAGATAGCAGTGTATCGCCTGACACCGTGCTTCTGCATTTTTCCGAGTTACTGGGGGAGGAAAGCAGGCTCCGGTTAGTTGACAGGGAGTTGATTGACAGCTTGCTGGAAGAATTGCAATTGAGCAGTTCGGACTTGGCGGATAAAAAAACAGCCTTGAGGATTGGAAGGTTAGTAGGAGCGCGTTTCATTGCTTCGGGAAACATTTTTTCCATTGGAAAGGAAACCCGGATCTCCATGAAGCTTTTGGAGACTGAAACCAGTTCCATTATCAAATCAGCATCCAGTACCAAGAAAGGCGCTGAGTTCATTCAGGACCAAACAGCCTCCATCACTGGGAAATTGGTCGAAGCCCTAACCGCTCAATTTCCGTTAAGGGGCAAGATCCTTGGCTTTGTGGACGAAAAGGTAATAGTAAACATTGGGAAAAATCATGGAGTGGAAAAAGGAGTAAAATTCCAGGTCTTTCAGGAAAAACTCGTGGAAGGTACGAATGTAAAGGTCAAGGTAAAGGCGGGAGTTGTGGAAGTAACCGATATTGACGCTGATACTTTTATGGGCACTACTTTGGAAAAGGCCAGCCCCCTGGAAAAGGAGATGAAGGTGGAAGAGCAGAAAAATAATTAAAATCTGTAAATCGTGGAAATAGATACCTGTTCACCCCGATTATCGGAGAAGTCCCCACCTATGTCCACCTGTAGGTAATCACTAAAAACCAGGCCAATGCCAAAGGTCCCGTGATGGGCGCCTTTCCCGGCAGGGTAAAAGTTTTTGTTGTCTGGAGTATCATTCGCGAC
>JAJDAS010000075.1 GCA_029261755.1 Nitrospinia bacterium | reverse complement strand
AAAGGGGATGTACTCCGCCAGACCTTTCTTAGCCAATACCTCCGTAATGGAAGCGGTAAGCGTGGTCTTGCCGTGATCCACATGACCAATGGTACCTACGTTCATATGAAGTTTCGTTCGTTCAAATTTCTCTTTTGCCATTTCAGACTCTCCTTCTAAAAAGAGTTACGCAACTTTTTCGTTATAATCTTGATTGCCTTGCATCTTGGAAACTATTTCCTCGGCAATTCCTGCCGGTAGTTCACCAAAAGTGGAAAATTCCATGGTATAGTTGGCACGCCCTTGGCTCATGGAACGAAGGTCGGTGGAGTAACCGAACATTTCCGAGAGCGGAACAAGGGCGTCCACTACTTTGGCTCCCGCTCTATCAGCAAGATTGCTCACCCGGCCCCGCCTGGAATTCAAATTACCCACCACATCTCCCATATATTGCTCGGGAACAATTACTTCCACTGACATGATGGGTTCCAGCAATACCGGCTTAGCCTTTTTGCATCCGTCTTTCAGGGCCATGGAGCCCGCGATCTTGAAGGCCATTTCAGAGGAATCCACATCGTGATAAGATCCGTCAAACAGGGTCATTTTCACATCAACCAGAGGGTATCCGGCCATAACTCCGCCCAACATAGCTTCTTCGGCCCCTTTCCGTACAGCCGGGATATATTCTCTCGGGATTTTTCCCCCGACAATCTTATTTACAAATTCAAACCCGCCACCTTCCTCGGTGGGCTCAATTTTCACTTTTACATGGCCGTATTGCCCTCTACCACCTGACTGCCTGACAAAGCGAGCCTCAGATTCTACAGATTTCCTGATAGTCTCTTTATACGATACTTGAGGTTTGGAAACATTGGCGTCAACACTGAATTCCCTCTTCATCCGGTCCACCAGGATTTCCAGGTGTAATTCACCCATCCCGGCTATGATGGTTTGGTTGGTATCTGGGTCGTTTTTCACCTTAAAGGTGGGATCTTCCTGGGCCAGTTTTGCGAGAGCATCTCCAAGACGATCCTGGTCTGCTTTCGTCTTTGGTTCCACCGCCACTTCAATAACAGGGTTTGGAAAAGCCATGGACTCAAGGACGATGGGGGCATCGGCATCACATAAGGTGTCACCGGTAATGGTCTTCTTCAGGCCAACTGCGGCAGCGATATCCCCGGCATAGACTTCGGAGATTTCCTCCCTTTTATTCGCGTGCATCTGCAAAACCCTGCCGATACGCTCCTTGGTTCCCTTGGTAGAATTATAAACATAAGAACCGGCCTTCACCACGCCGGAATATACTCTAAAGAATGCTAACTGTCCCACAAAGGGATCGGTCATAATTTTAAAGGCAAGCGCAGAAACTTTTTCATTATCATCCGTCTTTCTGATTTCTGCTTTTTCTGTGTCGGGATTTAGACCCTCTACCGGAGGAATATCAAGAGGGGAAGGAAGGAGTTTGACTACATTATCCAAGAGCGGTTGCACGCCCTTGTTTTTAAAAGCGGAGCCGCAAAGAACGGGAGTAATCTTTCCCTTGATGGTGGCAAGTCTCAGAGCGTTTTCGATCTCGCTGTTAGCGATCTCTCCTCCCTCCAGATACCGTTCCATCAAACTCTCATCTTCGTCTGCGCAAGCCTCCATGATTTTTTCCCTGGCATCAGCAACTTGGTCTTTCATATCATCCGGGATTTCCTGCACATTGAATTTTGATCCAAAACGGTCATCCTCTTCATAAAAGACGGCGTTCATATTTATCAAATCCACCATGCCTTTAAAGTTTTCTTCAGACCCGATGGGCAACTGAAGCATTACGGGATTGGCATTCAGACGCTCTCTGATTTGATCAAAACAGCCTTTAAAATCCGCTCCGGTCCTGTCCATCTTGTTGACGAAGACGATCCTGGGAACTTTATACTTTTCCGCTTGACGCCAAACGGTTTCCGACTGAGGTTGAACTCCGCCCACGGCGCAAAAAACACCAACGGCTCCGTCCAAGACTCTTAAAGAACGCTCTACTTCGGCAGTGAAGTCCACATGGCCCGGAGTATCGATGATATTGATTCTGTGATTGTCCCACATGGCGGTGATAGCTGCGGAGGTGATGGTAATTCCACGCTCTTGCTCCTGCTCCATCCAGTCCATGGTGGCGTTGCCGTCATGGACCTCGCCGATCTTATGGGTCATGCCGGTATAGAAAAGGATGCGCTCCGTGGTGGTGGTTTTACCCGCATCGATATGAGCGATGATCCCGATATTTCTTGTTTTTTCTAAAGGTATTTTTCGTGCCATGTTAAGTCCTGTTACCACCTATAATGAGCAAATGCTTTATTGGCCTCGGCCATCTTATGAGTTTCTTCTTTCTTTTTCACCGAAATACCTGTTTTATTCGCGGCATCCATGATTTCCCCGGCAAGCCGTTTTTGCATTCCATATTCGGACCTTTTTCTGGAACTGCCGATGATCCATCGGAGACCCAACGATTGCCGCCTGTCCGCCCTCACTTCCACCGGGATCTGGTAGGTGGAACCACCTACTCTTCTGGATTTGACCTCCAGCATGGGCTTCACGTTCTCCACAGCGTCTTTCACCTTTTTCAAGGGGTCTTCCTTAGTTTTCTCGGAGATGATATCCATGGCCCCGTACAAATTTCTTTCCGCCACCGACTTTTTCCCACAAACCATGAGAAAGTTAATGAACTTCCCAATCAGCGGGTCGTTGTACTTGGAGTCCGGCAGTAACTTTCGTTTTGTTATTCCTCGCCTTCTGGACATATAAACCTCTTCAAATGAAAATTTCGTACTTATTTAATATGTAAGAGTAAGGTCTCTTGCTCAGGGACAAAATCAGGGAGGGGATTGCAGAACAATCCTCTTGGAGCGCTTCCGGCAGGAGGTAAAAAACCAGAGATTCACGTTCTCTGAGTTCTTATCTCCTTCGGACACACCGCAAAAACAAACCCTGAAGTTCCATAATGCTTATTTTTTAGGTCTTTTGGCCCCATACTTGGATCTGCCTTGGGCTCTATCCGACACACCCAAAGTATCCAGGGAACCTCTAACTACATGGTAGCGAACACCGGGAAGATCCTTCACCCTGCCGCCGCGAATCAAAACAATGGAGTGCTCTTGCAAATTATGTCCCACGCCTGGAATATAAGTGGTTACTTCCATCCCGTTTGTCAGCCTGACCCTGGCCACTTTTCTAAGGGCGGAATTAGGCTTTTTG
Organism: Nitrospinia bacterium; assembly: GCA_029261755.1. GTDB lineage: Bacteria > Nitrospinota > Nitrospinia > JACRGO01 > JACRGO01 > JACRGO01. The sequence continues at coordinate 11,171 of JAJDAS010000075.1, read as the reverse complement.
GGAGTAGAGGTGTAGACCCTCAAACAGACTCCACGTTTTTGCGGGCATTCCTTCAGCGCGGGGCTTCCGGTCTTTTTCCCGATCTTTTCTCTTCCAAATTTAACCAACTGGTTTAAAGTCGGCAATATACACTCCTGTTACAAGGAAATTGGCTTCAATCCGGTACTCAGTAAAGCCAACCATTCTATTCAATTTATTTTATAATGTCAAGAAAAAACTGAAATAAAACAATAATTAGAGGAGAGGGTGTTCAGGGAGCGGGATTTTTAAGGAGGGGAGCTTACAAAAAACCAAGAAATGAAAGGTTACTTCTTCAATTCTGCTCTTGCTTTCACCACAACTTCTTACCAGCACGCACTTAACGTTTCTTCCTGCTATTCACAGCGCTTCACCAACAACCGTGTATTTGCTTCGACGGTTATTGTGGAACTAAATTATCAAAAATGAGGGAGATTGTCAAATATATTGTTTAGGTAACTTTATGCCCCAAGGCTCTCAGCACTTTTGCAACTTTGTGGGAACGTCCGCGATTCTTTCCATTGTCTTTTAGATTTCCATATGGAAGATATCGTAACTCAATTGAAAGGAGACTCTAATACTCTCTACACTCGGCTTGAATATGATTTTCCTTTAAAAAAAGGCCGCCAAGGACAGCATTTTTTCCAAAGAAACGACCCCCACCCCCATAAAACAGAAATTTCTTTTTATTCTGCGCCATATCCTGTAAAATTGCTTGTTTACACTCTTTGGCCTACTTGCAATTTTATAATGGACCCCAAACCTTCCGTTCTTATCCTAAGCTCCAGCTCAGGGGTGCGTCTACTCCTTTCTCAGATTCTGAAAAATAACGAATTCAGCGATATTCACCAGCCAAAGGTCGCCAAGCCTGAAGAGATCATGGCGGTATTGGTGGCGCAATTCAAGACAAATCTCACCTCAATAGAGCCTTCCGAAAAGCGCGACCTCATCATCATCAACTGCCGAAACAACATAGAATACCGCCGATCCCTGGAAACGCTCTCTAAGGATATTATGAAAAACAGAATCAAGTGGAGCCAGGATGGAATCAACTTTACTCATGATGAAATCAACGCCTTCAAGGATGCTTGCATCATTGCCCACTTTGTTCTGGGAGCCGACTTCGTGTACCAGATAGAAAGCAACATAAAGGTACAAATCAGCTTTGGAGACATCAATACCAACGAATTTCTCTCCTGCGCCATTCTCTTCGGCGAACTGGGAATCCCCTTTTCCAGCTATTTTGAAAAAGATATGGAACCCACATCCAAGGAACTTAAGGAGTACAACGAGGCATTGCAGAAAGGAAAGCAGGCCGTTGTGAAAAGGATGGCGGAGGGAAATGCCACCGCCGATGAAATCTCTGAAATCATGAACCAAAAGGTATCCCAAAGTACCATTGGCCAAAAAGCCAAACAGATGGAAGCCCGGCTGCTCAAAGATATCAAAACCTCCCTTGATGACCGGAAAAAAAAGGAAGATATCTCCAAAAAGCGGATGGAGATCGTGGAGTCGGCCGATGTTTTCAAGCAGTACCTGGCCCTAAAAGATGAAGCGCTCCAGCATAAGGAAAAGAAAGACTACGCCGAGATGGAGAAGATCCTGAAAAAAGCCATCGAGCTTCTGGAAAACGCGGGTGGGGAATCCGGTAATAAATCGCTCTTTGATACCTATATAGATTTGGGTAAGAGCCAGATGCAACAAAAGAAGTACATCTCCTCCCAAAGAAATGCAGTAAACGCCAAGAAAATCCGAAAAGAAGCCCCCAGCCCCCAAAGACTTATGGGAGAATGCCAGATGGGTCAGGCCACCGATGCTTTAAAGTCCGGCAAATACGATGAGGCCGCCCGTTTTTTCGACAGAGCCGGTGAATACATGGAAGAAAGCAAGAAGTTGGCCAAGTCAGTGGAAGAGGATGAGCAGATAGATAATGAGAAGGAGATCGCAACCACCATCACCGAGTTCAATGAAGAGGCCCAAAAGATAGCGGAAGAAGACCCCGAAGCGAAAAAAATCTTACAAAACAACATCACATTCAACACCCTGGCCAAGACAGCCAGCGATTTCAAAAAGAAGCATAAAATTGTAGGTAAGGATGAAATCAGCCCCGACATCACCCTGGAGGAAATCGCAAAAAAACTGGAGGAGGCAAACAAGCTTCTAAAAACGCCGGCAGACCCTGGCGACTGCAACACCTTGTTAATCAAGCTATTCACGGCCAATGCAGAGGCCGTGGCCGAACAGTTTTTAAGCGTCGGTGGCCTTCTAAGCAACATTTTGAACCATATTTCCGATCCAGGCCGATACGAAAGGGCTCTGGTCTTTGTCCGGTTCGTCATGGGGCAGGAGATTTCCCATAAAGAACAGATCGCCAACAAATTCCGAGAAATCAACCTCCATATCGCCAAGGACCAATTAAGCCATGGCGCCAAGCTGTTGCAAGAGGTTTTCAAAGACTCCGACCACCCTGAGAATTCCAAAAAAAAGAACAAGGCTATCATCCACTTTCAGAAGGCACTCCACCAGAACACGGACATCCTGGAGGAAGTGATTACAATGTCGGTGGAACAGGTGAAAGCGCTGAGGGAAGAGTTCGGAAACGCTGAAGGACTCCTCACAACGAATATGCTTCTGAAGGTTGAGTTTTCCGGCGAGGAGGAAAAATTCCTTGGACCTTTAAAAGCCACTCAGAAAAAAATCCAGCAAATCATGGAAAAGGCCAAGAAAACGGCCCTTGAGGCAGCGGAGCTAGTTTTACAAAAAAAACAGCTTGAGGCAAGGGAAGTCTATACCAAAGCCGTCAAGATGGACGAGATGTCCGCCTTCAAGGCGGTGAACGGAATGGCCAGCGATTTTAAACACGAAAAAAAAATCAAGGAAGCCTACATCCTTTTTTCCTGGCTCGCCAGAGTGGATCGAAACGAAACCGACTTACAATACATCAATGCCGCATGGTGTTGTCTCCTCCTGCGAGACAGGGAACGGGCCAAAAAACATGTGGAGGCCGCCCTCCATATCAATAAGAATGTGATCCAGGAAGCCAGGGAGATGGATCCTGAGTTTGAAAAGTCAGAGGTGATGAAGTTTTATATAGAGGAGTGGGAGGAAAAGAAAGAAAAAGTCGCCGCGAAACCGCCACCCCCCACCGTCGCTCCGCTGAACCCCAAAATTCTATCGCTCATCAAAAACGCCGCCAAGTACTTGTCTGCCCGCGACCAAAACAACGCCCATGCTCTCTTGAAAAAACTGCATCAATATGACTCCAAGGCCTTTGCCAAAGTGGTAGCCCAAAAACCGGCTGTGAAAAATATGCCCATCTATACTTTTTATCAGAACAAGTTTGCCACCCCCGCCGCCAGCCCTACAACTACGCCGAAACCCGCGCAGCCATTCAGCAAAAACGACCTTCTTTTTGTGATGGAGGCCAACAAACTATTCAACGCAGGGAAAAAACGTGACGCCATCATGAAGATCATCGAGGCTCTGAAGAAAGACAAGCTGATTCTCGTGAAGGCGTGCGGGGCCTCGGCAAAATTCAAGCAAAGCGGACTCATGAAGTTTTACTTCGACAACAAGGCCAAATTCCCCAAATTTTTGGGGTTCGAGCCTCAGCCCTAGCCGCAAGATAAAACCCGGGAAAGGGGTCAGATCTGCTTTTGGCTTAACTTCAAAAACAACATCAGTCAAAAGCAGATCTGACCCCTTACGGCGACATTCAATTCAAGAAACATCCATCATTCGGCTAACGGCATTTTGTGAGGCGATATCGAAGCAGACCCCCTTTTCTTCCAGAAACTTGCCTGCGGAAGCGGAAACCAGTTCCACCGCATTGTTCATTTCGCTTAGGTGGGTGAAGATGACACCCTTCAACTGGGAAGAGGAAAATATTTCCTCCAGCAGTTTTTGGCTCTCTTCATTGGAGAGATGTCCGTTTTTACCCTTTACCCGTTGCTTCAGCGCCCAGGGATAAGGCCCTTCCAGGAGCATCTCCACGTCGTGGTTGGATTCCAGCACCAGCGAGTTTACCCCACGCAAACGTTCTCGCACTAGGCGAGTGACATAACCCAGATCGGACACCACCCCAAGTCGTTTCCCTTGATGGGTTAGCACCAGGCCGATGGGGTCCTCGGCATCGTGAGGAATGGAGAAGGGGGAGATGAGCATGTCGTTGATCTCAAAATCTTCGGAGGAATGAAAAAAACGGGTGATGGCGGCTTTGTTGAAGAGAGGCTTCCTGGCTTCATAGGCGGCCTTGTTGAGGTAAACAGGGGTGTGGTATTTTTTCGCGAATACATTGACGCCTTGAACATGATCCCTATGTTCGTGGGTGATCACGATTCCCTCGATGGTTTCCGGCTCCACCCCCACCTCCCGGAGACGCAGGGTTAGCTGTTTGCAGGAAAGTCCGGCGTCGATGAGCAACCTGGTTTTTTCGCTCTCCACGAAGGTAGAATTTCCCTTACTCCCTCCGCCGAGGACGCAAAATCTGAAAGTAGGTTTTTTCATTTTTGCTTCTTACTTTTAAGTTTGGTTATGGGGAATTATGGCCTTTTTCCCAGACTTCACTCGTATAGCCCCAGTCTTGTCAAACCGCAGAATATGGAACACGGAATAACGAATGTCGAAGTAGAACCTTCAAAATTCTGCGGTTCTTTGTTCGGCATTCGTTATTCGATTTTAAGACGCGGCGCTTCGCCTATATAGCCCTGGAATTGGAATTTTCTCCAGGGAACTGTTACAACAATTGATTAGAGTAAAAAGTGTACCCCCACCACATCTTCAGGTAGACTACATCCATCACGTATGTACCCGCTCCTTCAAAGCTTCCCGCGCTTCCAAAAAAAATTCAAAAGCGCTTTCTTCCCGGTAGTCGGGATAGGTCCACTCCAACGGTTGAAATTCATTTTTTGTATAGATCAACGTAACCTCACCAAAGATTCCCCGGCCCAGGTAAATCCTGTGGTAAAAATCCTTGGTGGAGGCAAGAACCAGATTGTGGAGGGTGAGCACTCCCGGATCCATATTGACGCGACGCCCCCCTTCCGGATTCAGATAGTTGGTTTCTATTTCATTGGTCTTGCGCTTCAACTCCACCAGGGCGTCCGGCGCAACGGTCTTATCGAAGGCGTACCAACAACGGAACTTTTTTTTCCCCATCTCTTTGTCATAATACGTGGTATGGGAAAAGGGGAAAATATCCGATTTCAGCAGGACCCTGCCCGCTTCCTCTTCCACTCCCTTAATGGCCTCATCAATATCAAATCCTTCCACAAAGATCATCCCCACAATTGGCAAGGCCAGTTGTGGTTCCTTAATTTCCCCCATCACACGCCCTCACGCAAACGCCGCAAATGTATTGCCCCACGCCCTGAATTTTGACGAACTCCTTAAGTTTCTGAAAACAACGAGGGTGATCACACCCTTCTTCGCTGATGGCGTTGGCGGGGCAAACCTCGATGCACTTCCGGCAGGCGCCGCAATCTAATGAACTCTTTTCGTCCGGGGAAAACTCCAGATCAGTGAGAATGGAGACGTAGCGCACACCGGACCCGAATTCAGGGTGGACCAGGAGGCCGTTTCTTCCACGAAATCCTAATCCCGCCTCCATGCCTAACCTTTTATGCGAAATATGGCCTCTTTGTTTTCCCCAGTCGATGGTTTGGGAAGCGGGAATGGGCAGGGCCAAATAACCTTTATTTTGAATGAAATTCGCTAAACCACCGGCGGTCTGGTCCAGGATCCAGTTCACCGTTTTGTAGTGGTGCTTGTAGATAAGGGTGGGCCGATCTTTGATGGTGTCCAAGGCGGCCTTGGAAAGACGGTAGCCAAGGACAATGGCGCGGGGAAGATTTCCTTCGATCTCCACCATTTCTATATCATCCGGCACCTTTCCGAAGCCTACAATATCAATATCTCGTTGGCCTAAAAATTCTTTTATTTCAGCTTTGTGGTTTTCCAAGTTTTTTCCCTTCATAAATTGCCCTTTTTCAGTATCTCAGATTTTACCAACTAAGCCGGCGCTTTACAAAATCCTTACGCTTATTCCACCAAAAAGATGAATACGCATCTCTATTTTTTATTTGAGTTTGCCCCAAATTAAGTCTAAGCTTTGTAATAACGTAGTAAAGACGGAATGGATGGGAATGGAATGTCAATAAACAAATCTACAGGTTGCATCTGTGCCATATTGATCCTTTTTATGGGCGGGATTGATGCCTTTGGACAGAAGGGTCCTGGCGCTCCGAAGCCGCATAGAGGAGGGACCGGCCATGGGCCTTCTTCCACCGGTATCATTTCCACTGGTGAGTCGGAGGAGACACTGGCCGGAAACACGGTGCAGGCATTCTCCCACGCCTTGATCCGGGAGAAGTATGTGGAAGCCAGCAATTTCCTCACCTCCAGCGCCAGAAAGGAGTGGTACGACCCGGAAGCGGTAGGACAAGGAGACGCGGCGCATACCGAACTTCTTATCTTTTCCATGAATAAAAAAGCCGGTGGGATCATCGTCAAAGTGAAAGACAAACTGGTGGGATATGATGGGGGAAAAGCCTTTCAGGTCATTCACTATTTTCTGGTAAAAGAAGGAGGTCGGTGGCTTATCGACCAACGACAGTTTGGGAAACACCGGATTGTTTCCGCGCCAAATCCTCTGAATCACGAATCGGCGAAAGTCACCGTGGCAAATTTCCTCACTGCCAGGGTAAAAGGAAGACTAAAGGATACCCGCACGTTGGTAACTAACCGTTTCGCGGCAAAGCAAGACAAGTTCTATTTTACGGACCCTGTATCTGAGGTCTTTCACGAGTTTGACATCCTGAAGACAGTAGAAAAAGAGGGGGCTATCTGGATTTATGCGGAAGAGCTTTGGCATTCCGGGCCGGAGCAAATCCGTTACAAGGTCATTGAGCAAGGCGGGGAGTTGCGCATCGACGAAGGAATTTTTCGATACGATGTGTATGGGAACCAAGATGAAGATTGGTAGGAGCGCCCCTTTTCCATGGACTTTGCTTGGAGAAAAAAGCCCTTTGGTGCATTGGAGCAGAGTGACAATTAAACATCGAACATTCAACATAGAACGCTGAACATCGAAATGGAATCACTCCCCAAATAACACTGCCGGTGAAGTTTTGTCTCCGTCGCTACCGGTACTGTATAGGAAGAACCGGTCTCCTCTCGTGAAATACTGTACCGGATTGCCTCGGGCGTCATAAATTTCCTCTTCCGAGAGAAGACCCGTTTGCACCAATTGGTCAAGGTTTTTTGGAAACTCTCTATACAAAGCGGTAAACAACTGAAGCCGGGAAAATATGAAATCCAGGTTGGCATGGGAAGCTTCTTTAACTATGTAGTCCATCTCCTTTTTCCGGTTGAGCATGGAATCATCCCACTGGCTGACCTGAAAAAGAATTAACAGGCAAACCACTGCCAGCGCCAGTCCGGGAATAAGAAACCCAGCGGCTTTTTTCACCAAAACCTGCATAGGAGCCTTCTCTTCCTGCGGCTTTTTCCCTCCAGCCATCACATTCAATGCGCCTCGTTTCAACAATGAATCTATGGCTTCGCAGGTTTCGAACTCACCCAGTCTGCTCATGCAGATGATGTTTTCCACGGTGTTTCCCTCTTGGATATAAGGAAGAACCACCTTTTCGTTTTGTGTCTTGACCCTTTTGATCTCTCCTGCTTTTTTGATGATGGCGTCGTCGGCCGGAAAATTTTTGGACAATACTTTCCATTCATCCGCGACCCTGCATCCTTCCATCAGCAAGAAATCGATGCCGATGCTCACCGGAATCTCCTCCGAGACATTCAACTCCTCGGTAAGATCAAACTGGTACAGTCCTGATTCCCATTGCAGGGCCAGGAAAAGACAGTCTTTGATCTGCCGTTCCAGTATCTCCTGAAGTACTTTTTTAGAGGCATATTTGGCCAGGACCGTCCAGACGGGTTTCAAAGTGGCTTTGTGTTCCTTGATGGCATGCACGAACCTTTCCTTAGCTATCATCTTGTTTCGGATAACCGTGTACTGAAGCCGCTTGAAATCCTTGCCGCTCTTTCGTTCGGCAAAAATCACTTCTCCTTCCCGGAAGGCAATACTAATGGAAGTTTCCCCGTGGTCCACCTGGAGAAGGCCCGTCTTCTTTTCCAGGGAGATCATTTGAAGGATATTGGGCATACTGAAAGATTCAAGGTTGCCTTTTAACGACACGTTTTTCTCCTATTAATCATTTTTCAACCCGGCAAAAAAAACAAGGGTGGAGACCACATAGTAACCTGCAAGAGCCGCAGCAAAGTAAACATGCGACGTCAATATCTCTACGGCGCCGATACCAGCCATCATGCCTTTTATCAGTAAAATTCCCATGGTGGCCAAGAAGAAGGAATTTAGTACCACAAAAACAAAGCCCAAGTAATCCTTGCCTGCAAAAAGATAACCCCCGCCGGGGAAGACCAGGTTAAGGGCAATTTGCAGCTTCTTTTTGGAGTCACTATACCCGGCAGCCTTCATCTGGAGTTCTTTTTTCTTCTTCGGATCCACCTTATGCTTTCTGGAAAAAGCCGCCGAGCACTGGAAACACCGCTCCCTGGCACTTTTCAACAATTGGAGAGGATCGATAAAAACCATGCCGCAGGTTACGCAGATCTGGGAGCAGCCTGTTGTTTTTTTATAGTAATAAAACCCCACGAGAAGCATCAAAGAACCTGCCATGGTGATAAGAAAAGATTCATAAGAAACTGGCCCAAAGGCATATCTCCAGAGGGCCTCCCGATGCAGATCGGTTTTGGATTTGAGGTCCGCCAAATACTCATCCACTCGCAATGGCGGCAGTAGACAGTCCAGGTTGCCCCTGGTTTCGCCTTTGGAATGTTTATCCATGAAGTTCTTGGTTCGGATAGGGTCCAGTTTTACCGCCTTGTCGTATTCCATATTGGCGTTTTCGGTATCTAAAGACTCCGCATAGTAAAGATTCATGTTCAGGTGGGCCTCGAAAAGGTTCGGATTCCTTTTTAATGCCTCACGAAAATATTTTACCGCAGCCTTCAATTGCCCCATTTCGAAATAGGTTGCCCCCAGGTTGCACAGGCCCATGGGGTCATTGGGAAAGCTCTTCAGGTAGTTCTCATAATGATGGATCGCTTTTTGGTACTCCCGTTTTTTTTTGTAGAGATAGCCCATGGCAAAGGAGCCTGCCGGACTTGGGTTTTCCTTCATGGACTCGCGCTTGAGGTGGCCGAGAGTATCATGATCCCAATTCCCCAGGTTGACGCGCTCCAGGGATCGGTAAGAGGTGGAGTTGGAATAGGCTGTCTGTTTCGCAAGTTCCTTTATGGCCTGGGGAAAAACCAATCCGAAAAAAAGGAAAAATGAAACGATAATAGCTCTCGGCCGGGAACCCAGGTAACTCCATAAAAAGACGGGGACGGCAAGGACAAAAAGCTTGATGCCTCCAATGGCCGCTGGCAACATCAGCAAAACCACCGCAAAAATCCTGGAAGGAACTTTGCCGTAAGTAAAAGGGGTAAACGTCTGAAGATCATAAAAGAGGGGCCGAAGATGAACAAAAAATACCAGGGATAGATAAAAGATAAAAGATAGCGTGACGGTAAGCAGCAATATGGCCAAAACCTTGGATACCAGGCTGCTCCATTCGGCTCCGTTTTTACTTGCTTTCTGAATAGCAGTAAAAAAATAAGAAATCGCTTGTAAACTATTTAAAGGACTTTTTTGAATCAAAATGGAGGAATGAACGAAATCCACCTTGCCGTATCCGGGTGAAACGTCTCTCGCTCCCCGGATCAATGCCAGAGCCACGGCAAAGTCTTTCATGGAGGCCATACGGCAGGCTTTGAGCATCAGGTAATCGCTCACCGGGAACAGGTTTTGGGTGTCTAACTCCTTTTTGATTTTGAGAATTTTTGAAACCCCTGCGGCAATACCGGCCGGTTCTTTCTTTTGCGCGGAGTCCATGATTCCATTCAGGATCTCTTTCAACCCGGGAATTAGGCGGATATCATGCTCCTCCAGAAGCTCCAAGGGAAGGGATAAGGAGCTTTCTTCCTGGTTTGCCTGTTCACCATTTGAAACGGAAACCTGGGCAAACAAGGTAAACAGCGCAACCATGCCCAACGAAACCAAAATTCGCTTTAACTCTTTTTTTTGATACATAAATTCAACCGATCCAAACTTTTTAAAAACAGATTTCGGAAGGCCCGGTTCGGCCCCATAGGAGAAAACCCTGTATTTACGGTGGATCAGGCAACCAGCTTTGACGAATCACCACCCTGCATCTTATCGAAAGAGGTTGAGAAATTCAAGATGAAAGAAAATCCCAAAAAGAGAAAGTTATTGACACATTATAGTTATTTGATTAGAATCTGGAGAGGTTTTATAGCAAGAGAGATTAGAAGTGTAGACGTTCACTGGACAAACCGAAGCCCACAAGGCATAAAATGAAAAAACTTCTTCTACACATTTTTTTAGGAGTGTTCCTGATTGGCTGCTCCGGAGAGCCACCCCCTACCCCTGCCCCCCCTCTCATGGTGGGAACCAATGTCTGGCCGGGTTATGAATGCCTCTACCTTGCCCGCGATATTGGTTTTTTCGGGCAAACTCCTATCAAACTGGTGGAATATACATCAGCCTCGGAAGTGATTCGTGGCTACCGCAACGGATCCATAGACGTGGCAGCCCTGACCATGGATGAAGTTTTTCTCCTAGCGGAGAGCGGGGAAGACCCCAAAGTGGTGCTGATCATGGATTTTTCCAAGGGGGGAGATGTGGTTCTCGCCAAGCCGGAGATCAAGGAGCTATCGGACATTCAAGGACGCCGAGTGGGTGTGGAGTCTTCCGCTCTTGGCGCCTTTGTCCTTACCCGCGCCCTGGAGAAAACAGGCATGAGTCCCCAGGATGTTGAGGTGGTTCCCCTGGAGGTGGATGAGCACGAAAATGCCTTTTTAGAAGGGCAAGTCGATGTGGTGGTAACCTTTGAACCGGTTCGCTCCAAACTCCTTAGTGCGGGAGCCAGTCTACTATTCGACAGCACCCAAATGCCGGGAGAGATTGTAGATGTTCTCGTAATTCGAAAGGAAATCCTGGAAAGCCATGCCGCCTCTTTAGACATCCTCCTGCGAGGATGGTTTCGGGCGCTCAATTA
>JAJDAS010000074.1 GCA_029261755.1 Nitrospinia bacterium | reverse complement strand
TTTTAACCGGTCATTAACTCTTTCAACATTTGACCTTTCGTCGTAGCGTCTTGCTTTAGGCATTTCAAAGCTTATTACATTACAGCGCCGCTCTTCCGCCTCAAGCTCTTGCTTCAACTCCTTGTTGCTTCGAGGATTGGTATCGATAATAGGAATATGACCTAAAGATTTACTGTGCTCTTTAATAATCGGAGCATCATAGGCGCTATCCATTGGTTCTATGGTTTTATTCGCGTAAATTCGCGACTATTCGCGGTTAAAATGTTTTTTTAAATAAATATTCATTCAATCTAAAATCTAAAATATTTTTTCGATCTTCTTTCTCACCAAGCTATGCTTTTCCATGGGGACTCCATTTATGGGAATCAAAACCTGGGTATTCGGCTTCGCCTCGTTTAGCGGATTGCCCTCCTCGTCCCGCATGTTTTCTATCTTCACCTGCCGGACCGTAGGACCTATGCTGACGATCTCCACCGAGTCGCCCACTTGAAACCGGTTTTTCACCTTCACTTTGGCGAAGGAGGAATCGGCGGGGTGCTGGACAATCCCCAGGAAGTCATAATTCCGATAAGGGGAAAAGGTGTGGAGAAGCCTGTCGTCCTTTGGTTCGCCATGGATGAAGGCGTCGGTGTACCCTCTGTGGCTCACGCTTTCCAACTCTTCCCTCCACTCAGGAGGCAAGGTAAAGTTGTGGGGCGACTCCCAATAGCGGTCGATGGCGGCCCGGTATACGTTGGTTACCACACCCACGTAATAAGTAGTTTTCATCCGGCCTTCGATTTTGAAGGAATTCACTCCCGCTTGAATCAGGTGGGGAAGGGCCTCCAGCAAACAGAGATCCTTGGAATTGAATAGGTAGACGCCCTTTTCGTCCCCTTCTATGGGAAAATACTCTCCCTCCCTCTTGGATTCTGTGAGAAAATACTCCCATCGGCAAGACTGCGCACAGTCGCCCCGATTCGCATCCCGCCCTGCCATGAACCGGCTCATCCAGCATCGGCCCGAATAGGAGATGCACATGGCTCCATGGACGAAGCATTCCAACTCCAATTCCGCCTTTCCACAAATCTCCCGGATTTCATCCAGAGATAGTTCCCTGGCCAAGCCAACCCTCTCCACACCCTGCTCTTGCCAGAATTGGCAGGATTCCCAGTTGGTGGTGTTGGCCTGGGTGCTAAGGTGGATGGGCATTTCAGGCAGGTGACGTCGGATCATGCGGACCATGCCGGGGTCCGAGGCAATGAGGGCGTCTGGGCCTATCTCTTTTAATTGCATCAGATAATCCGGTAGTTTTCGGACGTCTTCGTTGTGGGCGAAGATATTCACCGCCACATAGACCTTGACGTTTTCCCCGTGGGCGAACCGGACGGCCGCCTCCATTTCCGCTATGGAGAAATTTCCTGCCCTTGCGCGCAGGCTGAAATCTTCCCCGCCAAGATAGACGGCGTCCGCGCCAAAATGGATGGCTGTTTCCAGTTTCTCGAAATTTCCCGCCGGGACCAGGAGTTCCGGTTTTTTTTGGTTTGGGGTGTTATGCATTAAGGCCTTTATAAATTAAAGTGACAAGTAACGAGTTACAAGAAAAAACTGCTGGAACTCGTTACTCGTTACTTTCTTCAGCAATTTCCAACGGCTCCGAGGCGGGGAGTTCCTGGACATCTTTCAACTTTCTTTCGATGGCGCGGGTCCTGGTGGCCGCGCTGTCGATGGTATTCCCTGCTTCCAGAAGTTTCTTTTTGGTCTTTTCCAGGATGTCGCCGAATTTCCCAAACTCCGACTTGATGTCCCCCAGCAGCATCCAGACTTCGCTGGAACGTTTCTCGATGGCCAGGGTGCGGAATCCCATCTGCAGGCTGTTCAACAATGCGGCCAGGGTGGTGGGTCCCACCAGCAACACTTTGTTCTCCCTCTGGGTGGTTTCAAACAAGCCAGGCCTGCGAAGGACTTCTGCGTATAAACCCTCCACAGGAAGAAACATGATGCCGAAATCGGTGGTGTGGGGAGGATCGATATATTTCAACCGGATCTCTTTGGCCTCGTTCCTGATCCTGGTCTCAAGCAGCTTGGCCGACTCCTCGGCCTGCGCCGGGTTGCCTGTTTCCTGGGCCTCCAAAAGCCTTTGGTAGTCTTCCATGGGAAATTTTGCGTCGATGGGAAGCATCACAGAACCACTGTCGTTCCGTCCCGGCATTTTAACGGCGAAATCCACCCTTTCGGCGGTGTTGGGCTTGATGGCAACGTTCCTGGAGTATTGCTCCGGGGCAAGCAACTGTTCCAGCAAGGTTTCCAACTGAATCTCACCGAGGGTGCCCCTGGTCTTGACGTTGGACAAAACCTTCTTCAGGTCTCCTACACCGGAGGCCAGGGTCTGCATCTCTCCAAGGCCTTTATGCACCAGTTCCAGCCTTTCGCTCACCAGCTTGAAGGATTCACCAAGACGCTTCTCCAGGGTAGCGTGAAGTTTCTCATCCACGGTGAGGCGCATCTGTTCCAGCTTCCTGGCGTTGTCCTCCTGAAGGTGCTTCAGCCTTCCTTCCACCGTTTCCCGCATCTTGTCCAATTTTTGGTCATTGGACTGGGTGAGGGTGGAGAGCTGTTTGGAAAAGGAGTCCAACTGATTCTTTTGCAGGGTGGCGATTTCCGCCATGCGGGAGAGGAGGGAGTCGGTGGCCGATTTCATGGCATTGGCGGTTTCCTCTCTCCCCTGTTTGGCATGGAGAGCCGCCTCTTCACGGTTCTTTGCCAATTCCTCCTGGATCATCCGCTCCAGCCGTTCCTGGTTCTTCTCTTGGGAATCCAGGCGCAAGGGAAGTTGGGCCAGACGACCGGAGATCCGCGTAACCAGGATGATGAGCAGGAGGAGAAGGAGGCCGGCGATGGCGGTGCCGATGTAAATCATTTGAATATCGGGCATAGCTGAGTTTTGTTAAAGTGGTTAAAAGTTCAAGGATTGAAGGTTAAAAGCGTAAAGATGGAACCGTTTAGAAGAGTATGAAGAACACGAAAGGCCAACTATGAATATAGTAACGGCAATGCTTTTCGATGGCAATGGGGCGTATCAGAATAGCCGACCGGTGGAGCGATTTGCTTGGCGATCATGCGTAGCTATAGACGGGGGTTTCGATCATTCGACCCGGTTTTCTCTGTTTTTTAACGCAGTTCTGGATGTGTTCCACTGTTTCTGGTGAGAAATACCCCTTCCTTATTTCCTGGCATACACGTACGGGGACATGTTCTATAATATAGTAGTTACTTACATGTGAATTCTGAGAATTGTTCTCTCTTAATTTAAAAAAAATAGTAAATACAATTAGTTACAAGCAAAAGCTTTTTTTGAAAGGATGAACAAAATAAATAGGAGTGCTCTTTTAGACCAAAACAATAATTTTGTCTATCCTGTAATCCTGTATCAAATTCTTTATATAGCTAGTTTTGGATGTGCTCTTAAATTGAATAGAATCGGCAATTATGCTATTCTCGCCAATTACTTCTCCCCATAACCATATCAGGAAGGGTTTTAATTATGAAAGTACATTTTGTTAAAAGTGATCCTTTAAAAATAAAGACCGACTGTTTAATCATCGGAGTTTTAGAGAACCAAAAGCTTTCCAGGGTAGCTCGCACCATTGACCAGGCTCTTAAAGGCATTATTTCCAGCACCATCAAAAAGAAAGATTTCCAGGGGAAATTAAAAGAACTTTTCTCTACTTATACCTTGGGTGCAATAGAGGCAAAGTCGGTTATATTCGTGGGGCTCGGAAAAAAAGAAGATTTAACTTTGGAAAAGCTTCGCCAGGCCTCCGGCATTGCGACCAAAGGCGCGAAAAAACTAAAAGCAAAGAAAATTTCCAGCCTGCTGGCAGACACCTCCATTAAAGGCAGTGACGCCGACTCAGTAGCCCAGGCCTCGGCGGAAGGATCTATTTTATCCATTTACGAATTTAACGAACATAAGACCGACAAAGAAAAAGGCAAGAAAGTGGAGGACATTTCCTTCCTTTCCCATTCGGAAACGCCTGATAAAGGAATTGCACAAGGTTTGAAACGAGCAAAATCTGTTTGTGACGCCGTTTATCTGGCGCGCGACTTGATAACCCAGCCCGGAAACACTGCCACCCCCACCTTTTTAGCCAATGAGGCAAAAAAAATTGCCGCCAAATCAACTCTACAATGCAAAATTTTAAATTTGAAGGATATGGAGAAATTGGGGATGGGAGCATTGATCGGTGTCACCAAAGGAAGCGCCGAACCGCCCAAATTTATTATTCTCGAACATAAAGGTGGAAAAAAAGGTAGCGCACCGGTGGTATTGGTGGGCAAGGGCCTGACCTTTGATTCAGGGGGAATTTCCATCAAACCCGGCCAGGGTATGGAGGAAATGAAAACCGACATGTCCGGTGGCGCGGCGGTTATCGCGGCCATGAAGGCCGTCTCAGCCTTGAAGCTGAAGTTAAATGTGGTGGGACTGGTCCCCGCTTCTGAAAACCTGCCTGACGGAAAGGCAAACAAGCCAGGGGATGTCCTCACCGCCATGTCCGGCCAAACCATTGAGGTGATCAATACCGACGCGGAAGGGCGCCTCATTCTCGCCGACGCCCTTTGTTACGCCGAAAAATTTAAACCACGGCTGGTGATCGATATCGCCACCCTAACGGGAGCATGTGTTGTTGCCCTGGGGCATCATGCTTCCGGTTTGATGGGCACGGATCAAAAGCTGATGGACTCCCTGGTTGTAGCGGGAGAGGTAACCGGCGAAAGGGTCTGGCCTCTGCCTCTTTTTGAGGAATACGACGAGCAGATCAAAAGTGACGTGGCGGATATGAAAAACATCGGTGGCAGGGCAGGCGGCTCCATCACCGCCGCCGCCATGCTGAAGAAGTTTACCGGCAAGTACCCTTGGGCTCATGTGGATATTGCCGGAACAGCGTGGACGGATAAAGCCAAGCCCTATATTCCCAAAGGGGCTGCTGGCGTTGGGGTGAGGCTTTTTGTGCAGCTATTGAGGGATCTGGGATCCTAAATGCCCTGCCATTTTGGCTCCACAGCACTTCGGGATTATGGCGCCAGCCAATGGACATGTTTTGAACTTTCTCATAATCGAACCCTTGCCACACCCCTTCCAATGTGACAACGTCTGTAAGTTTGAAACGATATTCCTCAACCTTGAATCCTGCACCTCAGTCGTTACCCAAAAAACTCAATGGCGAAAAAAGCAAAAAAAAAACAGCCGGTTGGTGTGGGCAATATCCTGGAAAAGGTAATCAAAAATCTGGGTATGGCCGGACCAATGCAACTGGCCCGAATCCTCACCCGATGGGACAAGATCTTCGACCCCTCCATTTCCAAAACCACCTTCCCCAGGGATTTGAGAGGAAAAACCCTCACTGTTGACGTGGAGAATTCCGTTTGGCTCCAGCAAATCTCCTTCATGGATCAAATGATCATTGACAAGATTAACAAAAACCTTGGCGCAAAAGTAGTCAAAAAAGTCAGATACCAAATAGGCCAGATCCCTGAAAGACCGTTGATGGAAGAAAACCGCTCCACCTCGGTTCTGGATGAAGTGGAACTGGAAAACGAAGACCTGGATGAGATCACCGAATCCATTAGAGGGGTATCCGACTCGGAGTTGAGGAAGAGTCTGAGGCGGATATTGTCTAAAGACATAAAATTGAAAAAATATCGGGAAAAACTTACTTTGGAAAGGAAAAAGCTATGAGCAAAGTCACTGTGTATTCAGCTACCTGGTGCCCTGACTGCCGCAGGGCGAAGGAATTTCTATCGGAGAAGGGTGTGTCCTTCAAGGAGATGGATATAGAGCAACACCCGGAATCGGTGGACATCATTGTGAAGGCCCGTGGAAAAAGGGTGCTGCCGACTCTTGAGTTCGAGGGCCGGTTCATGGACGGCAACCATTTCGACAAGGCAAAGTTCGAGGCGGATTTGAAAGAACTTGGGATTTTGGATTAATTTAATATTTTTTGTAACTACCCAGTGTGATTTTAAAGTTATTGTGCTAAGCCCCATTTGTTGATCTTTTGAATCATTTCTTCTAAGTCCACCGGCTTGGAAATATAGTCATCCATCCCGGCATTCAGGCACTCCTTTTCGTCTTCTGCCATGGCGAAAGCAGTGAGGGCGATGATGGGGACATGGCTTGCTGATTTATTCGATTTCGTAGATGTTTCTCCAACTTGGAGTCCGCGTTCAAAATCCCTAATCGTTTTTGTGGCAACCCAACCATTTATCAACGGCATCTGGATATCCATCAGAATCAGGTCGAACTCACCTTGTTTCCATTTCTCTAAAGCTTCCTTCCCGTTTTCAGCGATTTCTACACAATGGCCCACATCTTCCAACGCTGTTTTGATCAAAAGCTGGGAAGGTGGGTCGTCTTCCGCGAAAAGGATATTCAAGGGTCGACTGCTTTCCGGTTTCTTCTCGGTCTCCTCCTCTCCAGCCTCCTGGGGGGAACCGATTTGCTCACTCATGTTTTTTTTAGGTTTTGGTTCACAGGCCAAACACTTAAAAGGCAGTATAAATTGAAAATTGCTTCCCTCTCCTTCCTCACTCTCCAGCCATATTTTGCCGCCCATTAATTCTACAAGGCTTTTGGAAATCGCTGTACCCAGGCCGGTGCCACCATATTTTCTTGTGCTGGACCCATCCGCTTGCCTGAAACTCTCAAAGATAACTTCTTGCTTATTTTTAGGGATTCCAATCCCTGAATCTCTAACGGAAAAATGAAGCAAACAGGTCTTTGCGGGGAAGATGGAAGTTTTCGATTCCTGACATTTCGGGTTGTTCTTTTCCGATCCCAACCCACAACTTTCGGTCTCCATTTTACATTCAACCGTCACTTTGCCAGTATCGGTGAATTTTACGGCGTTACCCACAAGGTTCAAAATAATTTGCCGAAGGCGGCCCGGGTCTCCTATCAATCCGTCGGGGATATTTGGTCCAAACAGAACGAAAAGCCCCAACCTTTTTTCCTCCGCCTTCCGGGTTAACGGCTTCAGGCTCTTTTCCAGCGTGACGCGTAAGTCGAAGAAAGTTTCTTCCAGTTCCATTTTTCCGGATTCCACATTGAAGAGGTCCAATATTTCGTTAATGATAACCATCAAATTGCTGCCGGAGGTATGGATGATTTTCAGGCATTTACGTTCTTTTTCCGAGATGTTGCCATCCAGGAGGAGATTTGCAAAACCAAGAATACTGGTTAACGGCGTACGTAATTCATGGCTCATATTGGAAAGGAAGTCGCTCTTGGCCCTGTTGGCCGTTTCGGCCTCTTTTTTAGCCAGGAGCAATTTTTTTTCTCCAAGCTTACGGTTAGTGATATCCCGAATGGTGCCGGAAAAATAAGCATGGCCTTCTACGGAAAAATGGGCAATCGTCAATTCAACGGGAAATATTTCACCTTTTTTTCGTACCCCCTCCAGTTCTACGATCTTTCCCTGGACCCTGCTTTCGCCAGTCTCTAAAAACCGTTTGATGCCTGCGAGGTGCCGATCACGAAGGGATTCTGGAATCAGGCACACCAGGTCCGATCCGGTGAGTTCACCATCTTCATAACCAAATATCTCTTCCGCTTTCCGGTTTGTTTCCACGATATTCCCGTCCGAATTAGCAATGATAATGCCATCAAAGGCCGTGGCATGGACCTGCCGGTATTTTGCGACGTTCTCTTTCAGGGCCTCTTCGGTAATTTTCCGCGTAATTCCCGCCTTGGCCAAAAGCCAGGAACCCACTGCCAAAATTAAAATCGCCGCAAAATACAAGGGAAGCAGAGTTCTAAGCAAAAATTGATGGTTTCCGCTGTTCAGGATCTCCGGTGGACAGTGGGAAACGATCTTCCAGTAATACTGTCCTGCCTTCTGCTTGCCGTCTGAATCATCAGGTACCAGGTTCGTTCCTATTTCCGGAGATTTAATTTCCTGGAGCAAGTAAAAGGTTTCAAAAGTAAACATGCCATCAGCGGTGGAAAACTGGCCAGATTTCTCTTTTGTGATCCGGTGCCAGGCGCCAAGGTAAGAATTTCCAAAGGTTCGGCCCTTTTTCTCCTCAAACATAAACCCCCATTCTTCTTCTGGATCATGGGAATGAAGCCAGTAGCCATCTTTATTCAGAAGCATCACGCGCCCCGGACTGGCGACATGCACCATTTGAAAATGGTTCAGGAGTTTCACCCCCAAATAGTTCATCACCACTACCCCAAGCCTTTCTCCATGGGAATTGAAGACAGGCGCCGCAAAGCGGATCATGGGCTTGTAAGGCCGCTCTATCTCGTTATGCTCCATGTTCAGGTCGAAGGGAGAGACGTATACTTCGCCGTGTTTCAAGCGCATAGCTTTCTGGAAATAGTATCGGTGGGCCTTGGATTGAAGCTTGTCCACCGGAACTAATACCGGCTTGCCAGCGTTGTAGCTGATTCGAATAATCTCCAACCCATCCACATTGATGAAGCGCACCTGGTCATATACCCCTTTTCTTTTAAAAAAAGCCAAATAATCATCAGCCAGGTCTTGAAATTCATCGGAATTCCCATATTCGGTGACCTCTTCATACTCATGGCTCTCGGCAAGCACTAACACGTCGGAGACAATTGATTCCACATCTTTAAAGAGGGTTATTTTTAACAGATTAATGCGGTGGCGTTCCCAGGTTTCCAAGATAATTTTTTCTTTAATGGCCTCTTGGTACCAGATGGCGAGTACAATTCCAGCCAGCAAAACCCCCAAGGGCACAAAGATCTTCAGGAATCGTTTGAAAGTTAGCAATATTTTAACTGTTTGAAAAAGTTTTTAAATAGCCCTATTGTATGCGAATTCCCGCCATGCTGCAAAAGCAAGTAGAATTACATTCACCTCCATAAATTATCTCCAAACCAAAAAACTCCATGATCAACGAATTATTTCATCCACTCTTGGCCTTGCCATGATTTTGTGGTAAAAATAAAGAAGAAAGATCAGCCATTAAAGGAATCCCTAAGGGACCAACCGTAATTAATTTGGTGAATTTCGCGCTCAGGTTTAGGTTGGATTTGGCTGATCTGATTGAGCGAAATCGCAGTAATACCATCGGTCTTTCGAGGATTTCGCGACAGAAGATCAGTGGAAGGCAGCCTGAAAATGAGATGCGAAAGTGCCAAGTTAATTACGGTTGGTCCCTCAACCAAATGGGAGGAAGAAATTGAAAGTAGCTGTCCCTAAGGAAAGTCAGAAAGGAGAATCCCGCGTATCAGTGGTCCCTTCCATGGTTTCCGCTTTAACCAAAAACCAACACGAGGTAATGGTGGAAGAGGGTGCTGGACATTCAGCCTTCTTTCACGACGACCAATATCGTGAAGCCGGAGCACAAATAGTCACAGGTCGAAAAGAACTGTTCAACATGGCGGATGTGATTCTTAAAGTCCAGCTTCCCGGAATAGATCCGGAGGATAGTTTTGATGAAGTGGGAGCACTACGGGAAGGATCCGTCTTCCTGGGATTTTTAGCGCCCACTGCGAATCCGAATACCGTTGCAAAGTTAGCGTCACGTGGCGTCACGAGCTTTGCCATGGAGTTCATTCCCCGCATTACCCGTGCGCAAAGCATGGATGCCCTCAGTTCCATGGCCACTGTGGCGGGTTACAAGGCAGTCTTAATGGCTGCTAACCACATTGGAAAATTTTTCCCATTATTGATGACAGCTGCGGGTACCGTTCCACCGGCCACGGTTCTGGTTTTGGGGGCTGGTGTCGCGGGTTTGCAGGCTATTGCCACCGCGAAACGATTAGGGGCCAAGGTGGAGGCATTTGATCCACGTCCGGCAGTTGAAGAACAAGTCAATAGCCTGGGGGCGCAATTTATCCATATGGAAATGGAGGAGAATGTAGAAACGAAAGGCGGTTACGCCAAAGAACAGTCTTCCGGGTTTCTCCACAAGGAGCAGGAGGCCATTGGAGCCAGGTTGGGTAAAGTGGATGTCGTAATTACCACTGCCCAGATATTTGG
>JAJDAS010000073.1 GCA_029261755.1 Nitrospinia bacterium | reverse complement strand
TACCGTCCCACTTTTCGTGGTGGTTCAGTACCACCTGGAACGCTGCCTCGTCAAAGGTGGAATAGGGGTCGGCTAAAAGACGGGCTCCCAGAATGGTATGTTGCTTCATGGTCTCGTACTCTTCAGGTTCCAGCTTTCCGGGTTTTTTGAGGATCGTGTCGGGAATCGCCACCTTACCCACATCGTGGAGCATGGCTGCCATTCTAAGGACGTCTTTATTCCTTTCTATGACTTCTTCCGTATACCCTTTTTTTGCGGCCCAGGTTTCGTAAATTTCCACGGCATAAGAGGCCACACGGTTCACATGGGCGCCCGTCTCATTGGGGTCAATGAACTCGGACATCTTAATCATTCGCAGAATGAGCGCCCTGGTCAGCTTCGCCCTTTCGATGGCCAGGGTGGCTGTGTTGGCGAAATGCATAATGAGAGGTTCGGATTTTATTGTAAAGGGTATTGGTTCTCCCTTTTTATTCAGGGCGTTTATCAACTGCATGACTCCCACAATGGTTCCCCTGTGGGTTTTCAGGGGAAAGGAGAGCATGGATTTGGTGAAGTAGTTGGAAGCCTTGTCGTACCCCTTGTTGAACCAGTAGGGAACGTCTTGGGGGATTTTATGGGCGTCCGGGATGTTCAGCATTTCCCCCGTACTGGCCACATACCCCGATATTGACTTGTGGTTGATGGGAACGGAGAAGGAGGAGTAAATGAGCCTTTTTCCTGCAGGGAGCCTTTTCTGTAAAGTGTCGTTTTGCGAGCAAGTGAACCGCAGTTTGTTTTTGTCCTTGATGTAGATGGAACCTGCGTCCGCTTTCACCAGGTTTCTTGCTTCCTGAAGGATTCTCTTGAGCAGGATGTCCACATCTTCCACCTGGGAAAGCTCCTGTAGCAACTTGGTAATCAGATTTAATTTTTGTTTTTCAGTAGCCATGGGCTCTATTTTACATTATTTTTCATTTCAGTAAAGTTTTCGCACAAATTCCGATAGATTTTTTTGTTGTCATTCATTACTTGGTACTTGTCACTATTTTTTCCGGGATAAATCATTAAAAAAGCGTCAACTGCTCCGGCCGGGAGGGTCTGTAGAAATTTGAGACCGTAATCCCCACAAGCCGGACAGGTCTCTTTCCCATTTCCGTTTTGGGGATTAACAGGTGCACCGTGGAAATAATATCCGCATGATTGCGAATATACTCCCCCATGGTCCTGGACCTGGTATGGACCTTGAAATCTCCATACTTGACCTTCAGAGTAACGGTTTTTCCTTTCAAGTCCAACTTGGCAAGCCTCTTTTCCACCTGGAGGGCCAATTGTTCCAATATGGGTATGATCTGTTCCTTTTGAAGAAGATCTCTTTCGAAGGTGGTTTCTTCTCCAATGGACTTCACCTCTCGATCCGGATTCACCGGCCTGTCGTCATCTCCCCTGGCGATTTGGTAGAAAAAGCTCCCCGCCTTACCCAGTCGATCTACCAGGTTTTCCATGGGAAAATCCAATAGATCCTTGATTTTTTGGATCTTCATCCCTGCGAGTTTTTTTTGGGTGGCCGGTCCCACGCCGGGAATTCGCTGGACATCCAGGGGAGCGATAAACCTCGAGACCTTTTCCGGAGGGACGATGACCAGTCCGTCGGGTTTATCGTATTCGGAAGCGAGTTTTGCGATGAACTTGTTGGGCCCCACCCCGGCGGAGGCGGTGAGGCCGATCTCGGAGCGAATGCGTTCCTTGATTTCCTTGGCAATGGTGGTGGCGTAGGGAATGCTTTTCCGGTTTTTCGTCACATCCAGGTATGCCTCATCGAGACTGAGCGGTTCCACCAGGGGTGTGTAATCCAGAAAGATTTTTCGGATCTGCCTGGATATTTCCTTGTATCTCTCCATCCTTGGTTGGATAAATGAGGCCTTTGGACATTTTTCCTTGGCGATTTTGATGGCCATGGCCGATCTCACCCCGAATTTCCGAGCTTCGTAGGAGGCGGCGCATACCACGCCCCTGGCGCTAGTTCCTCCCACCACCACCTCCTTGTTTCTGAGGGAGGGATTATCCAACTGCTCCACGGAGGCATAAAAGGCATCCATATCCACATGAATGATTTTTCTCACTGGTTTCTTTTTCAATTGGACGATCTTTTTCATATCTTTGGGAGCGAGGAAATGGAGACCTTTTTTCTTCTCCTCCTTGCGAAGGAGGGGATACAGTGGAGGTTTCTAAGCAATAAAAATATCAAATGTTTCAATATGTTACCAGCAAACCAAGTGTTTTGAAAAATGAAAGGGAAAGGGGTTTGTTAAGGACCTCCATCAGCCCCCTCCTTCGCAAGGATGGGAAAATTGAAGCCATACACCTCTGTTTATGATAGGGTCTTATCAACTTGTGGGAGAAGATTAGCTTGAACCTTGGGGCCGATTCTACTAAACTTAGCTTCATGAACAAGTTATTAGCCATTCTGCAGGATGTGAAGGTTCAACACACGGTTTTTGCCCTTCCTTTCGCTTTGATGAGTGCCTTTCTGGCGGCGGGTGGAGTGCCGCCCATGGAAAAATTGGGATGGATTCTGTTGGCCATGTTTGGAGTGCGGAGCGCCGCCATGGCCTTCAATCGGATACTGGACTCCAAGATCGACGCAGAAAACGAGAGGACGAAAAGCCGCGCACTCCCGGCAGGCCAGGTGGGTAAAATGGAATACTCCCTTTTTCTGGCTATTTCCATTGCCCTTTTCGTCTTTGCCTGTACCCAATTGAATCACTTATGTTTGTTGCTTTCCCCGGTGGCCCTTGCCGTGGTCTTCTTTTACTCACTTACCAAACGCTTTACCTGGCTTTCCCACTTTTTTCTTGGGTTAGCCCTCGGTTTGGCGCCCATCGGGGCGTGGGCGGCGGTTGCTGATGAGCTGACCTGGACCCCTCTACTGATGGGCTTGGCGGTAATTTTTTGGTTGGCGGGGCTGGACATCATCTATTCATGTCAGGACTACGTCTTCGATAAAGAGCACGATCTTTTTTCCTTTCCCCAAAAATTTGGGATAGCCGCCGCGTTAAGGTATTCCAGTATTTTTCATGGTATTATGGTGCTTTTTTTACTGGCATTGTTTTTTGCAGCCCCTCTCGGTTCCATCTATCTGGTAGGAGTGGTAGCTACTGCTGGCTTGTTGGTGTACGAACATTCCATCGTCAAACCGGATGATCTGAAGAGGGTGAATGTGGCGTTTTTTAATCTGAACGGGGCCATTAGTGTGCTCCTCATGTGTTTTGTAATGATCGACACTATTTATTAAATTAAAGGCAAACAAAAATTCACAAAGAGTAAAAGAGTAAAAGAGAAGGAAAAAAGGGAATATTTTTTTTAATTTGGGTTTTCCACTTCGATTTTCTCTATAACTCTTTTCCTCTTTGTGAATAAAATCTTTAAGGAGTTCAAAGTATGCCATTTATTCAGTTTCTCATCCTGGGAGCTTTGCTTATCTTTATGCCCCCACCCACTGCTTACGGTATGGAAACTCCATATCGGATCATCAAAGTGGAAAAACTCCCCAACCCGGAAGACATCACTCAAGAACCTGTGACCTATTACCAGATTGATGCGGGAAAAATACATGGAATGAAAGCCGGAGATCTTTTTAAGATATACAGAGTGATCAACGAGAAAGTTGAGCACACCCTGTATATTGGGAAAGTTCAGATTATCGAATCTTACGAAAATGTTTGCCTGACCCAACTGTACGATATGGCCGAAACCAAAGCTTTTCCTGCATCTGAATACCACACGGTGATGCTGGGAGATTTAGCTACACCCTGGGCGCCCAAAAAAGACGTGGTTGCCGTAAAGAAAAGTCCGCCTAAAGCAAAGGATAAGAGGGTGGTGGAGACGGTGAAGGTCTCCCATATGGTCCTCTTCGATCTTGACAAATCGGTGCTTCGACCGGGAGGCAAGAAACTGCTGTCGGAGTTGGCGAAAAAAATTCGGGAGTTCCAGGGGACCATCCAGGTAGAGGGACACACCTGCGATCTGGGGTCCAATAAGTACAACAAGAACCTTTCCAAAAAAAGAGCCAAGGCCGTTGTGAAGTACCTGCTCTCCGAGGAAAAAATATCCAAGGAAAAGCTGGAAGCCAAGTGGTTTGGTGAGACAAAAAGGCTGAGCAAAAAGAAAACGGATCAAGCACGGGCTCTGAACCGGCGCGTTGAGTTTAAGTTTCTGGAAGAGTGAATGGGAGCCGGGATGATGTATTAAAACCCATTCTTGAAATTAGGCAAAAATATTTGGATTTTTTTTACCGTAAAGGCACAGAGGCACAAAAATAAAAACCTTATTCACCACGGAGGTCACAGAGAAAAGATAAAGAGCAAATCAATGATTTATCCTCATGGCTCTTAATCCCATTTACCTGTTATCCTGTCAAAAAAAAGGTTTTCTCTGCGATCCCAGTTTTTCGTTTGGCCCTTCGAATGTCCCTCCAACCCAAAATAGCTTTTCTCGTTTGCTCTCTCTTGTTTTGGTGTTTTGCTCCAACCGCCCAGGCGTTTTACAAAATAGAGGGTGAAAAGGGATATCTGGAAGCTCGCGGGTTTCTCCGGGTTTGGGGGCTTTACAATGAGAATCCGGGCAATCGTTGGTACTACCCCAATGAGGATGACCAAAGTACCCATGCCATTGGACGCCTTTTGCTGGACGGCGGACTTGGAGAGCATATCTCCTTTGAATTGAATCTTTACCAGTACTATACCCATGCCAGTACAAAAGGAGGAGGTGGGCAATGGGAGGGACTCACCGGCGTGGAGCGAAGCTCGTCCGTCGATCTCCGCTGGCTCAACAATGCCCACAACGAAGCCCATTTGGAACTGGATCGCCTGAACCTGCGATTGATGTTCAACGATTTGGATGTGACCATCGGCAGGCGTCCCATCAACTTGGCCACCGCCTTTTACTTTACCCCCAACGATTTCTTCGCCCCTTTTGCCGCCCAGACCTTTTTCCGCGTGTACAAACCTGGTGTGGACGCCATGGTCATGGAAAAGCCCCTGGGGGAGCTTTCGCAATTCACCCTCATGGGAGTCTTGGGTTATCATCCCGATCCTTCCGCGTCCAACGGTTGGAGTAATACTGTATCATGGGCAAGGTCCTCGGCTCTTGCCCGGTTTTCCACCTCCTGGTCCGGGTTCGATTGGGCCATTCTGGCAGGCAGGGTAGGTCGGAAGGTGATTGCGGGGATAGGGATTCAAGGAGAGATGTGGGAGTGGCTGGGCGTGAGGGTGGAGGGGCATCACGCCATTCCAACGGAGAGGGGCAAAAGAGGTGTTACCGAATTCACTTTTGCTCTGGAACATCGTTTTGAAAATAGTCTGGAAATCCACCTGGAGCAGTTCTACCACGGAAGTGGGGAAGGATCCGTGGGTAACTATGACTTGCAATCCGCCGCCGCTTCAATCTTACCCTATCTTGGGAAGAACTACAGCGCCTTGGGATTGACTTATGAAGCAACGCCCCTATTGAACATTCAGCTTTTGTCCATGCTCAACTGGATAGACTACTCCACACTTTTCTCTTTCTATTCTGTCTATTCCCTGAGTAACGAATCCGAGCTTTCTTTCGGCTTTTCCATTCCGGTTGGAAAGGAACCCGTTGGCCGGGATCTGGAAAGCGAATTCGGATCGTACCCCGCCATGTTCAATTTAGAATTTCGGGTTTATTTTTGAAACTTAAATGTATAGCACAAGATATTTGAAATTTTAAAAAAAATAACCACGAATGAACGCGAATTTGCGCGAATATACTAAAACCAATTTGATTTTCGGTTTTTAAAATCAAATTTTGGTTGCAGTTAATGCTTAGCAATTGGCCTAGTCAATTTTAAGATACCGAAAACCAATTGCGGTAGAGTATAAAACCATATAACCAATATATATAACCTAATTTGAGCGATTTTTCGTCAAAGACAAGACCCTCTTGGCGGTAGAATGGTGATATAATTGAACAATACAGATGCAATTCAATTATAAACAATTTCACCCAAAGGGTTAAGACATGAAAATTAAAACTACAGGCT
>JAJDAS010000072.1 GCA_029261755.1 Nitrospinia bacterium | reverse complement strand
CCTACAAACCTGATGCCCAGGGAATGCAGAAGTCTCCTCAAACCGGCCTGTTTACTATTTTCCAGGGCTTCTTTCAAGTTTTCAGTGGACTTGTCACCCATGAGGTCAAACTCGGCAATTCTCTGAAAATCGAGATAGTAAAGGTCGGCCACATCACGAACCATTTGAGTATCCACCAGTTTGTCGATGAGACTGGGACCCAGGTGATCGATATCCATGGCGGGCCGGGACGCGAAATACCGCAGTCTTTCCTTGAGTTGAGCCGCACAAGCGCCATTTGCACAACGCCTTGCCACTTCCCCTTCCGGCTTATCAGCCGAAGCGCCACAGACGGGACATTGTTCGGGAAATTCATAAGGCAGTTCGGCGCCTGTCCGTTTCTCTGCAACAACCTTAACCACCTTGGGAATAATCTCGCCACCCTTTTCAATAAAAACCGTATCTCCAACACGAATATCCTTCCTTTGAATTTCCTCTTCGTTATGGAGTGTGGCACGACTAATGGTGGAGCCTGAAAGAAATACCGGCTCCAGCTCCGCCACGGGGGTCAAGATACCGGTCCTTCCAACCTGAACAACGATATCGCAGATTTTGGTGGTTGCCTGTTGGGCAGGATACTTGAAGGCCACTGCCCAACGGGGTGATTTCGACGTGAACCCCAATCGCTCCTGCAAATCCAGCCGATTGACCTTGATCACCATACCATCCACATCGTAATCAATTTCCATTCTTTTGGTATCCCACAAATGGATGAAATCCAGAACTTCCTCCATATTTCGGCAAACGACTCTATTGGGGTTGGTTTTAAAACCCCAGGAATCGAGGGCAGCCAGAGATTGGGATTGTGTGGGAAAAGCTTCGCTCCCCGGAACACTTAAGTAATAAAAAAAAACCTTGAGATTTCTGGAGGCGGTAATGCGAGAATCCAACAAACGAAGAGAACCGGCTGCTGCGTTTCTCGGATTGGCAAAAGCGGGATCACCATTTTCCTCTCTTTTCAAATTGATCCCTTCAAATTCCTTTTTATCCAAATACACCTCTCCCCTCACCTCAAATGCTTGAACCGCCGGTTCACCGGTCTCCACGCACATGGGGATGGACCGAATGGTTCGAATATTTTGCGTGACGTCCTCCCCTGATGTTCCGTCCCCGCGGGTTAATCCCCGCACAAGAAGCCCATTTTCATAAACCACCGAAATGCTCAGACCGTCTATCTTCAACTCCACTGCGTATTCAATCTCTACGTCGGGAAGAATTTTCTTTATTCTGTTTTCAAAATCCCGGAGTTCATTTTCGGAGTATGTGTTATCGAGGCTCAGCATGGGCCTGGCGTGTCGCACCGTGGAGAAATGTTGCGCAGGAGTCGCTCCTACCCGCTGCGTGGGAGAATCGGGTGTGACCAATCCGGGGTGCTCCGCTTCCATGGCCTGAAGCTCTTTATAAAGCTGATCGTATTCGAAGTCCATTATCTCCGGCGCATTATCCGCATAATATTTTCGATTATGGTAATGCAGAGTTTTTCTTAGCTCGGCTATTTTTTTTTCAATTTTTTCCATAATTTAGAAAAGCGTCATTGGAAGAACGTCATTTGGCTTCGCCGTCATTGGGAAACTGTCATTGGAGAACAGTTATTTTCGGAAAGCTGTGGCAGGTAAAAAAAGGATGAGGTCAGTTTGCTTGCAGGTCTTTATAGCGCTGTTTCATTTGATTCGTTGGATTTAACCTGGTTTTTTCCCGATTTTTTGGCATCCATCAAAGAAGATTCCGCTGCGCTGATGATGGCCTCTTTGCTTTTGTGAAAAGGAAAACCGGCCACGCCGATACTGACCGTAACCTTGGTTGGGCCATCTTTACCCTGGAAGCTATACTCTTCTATTGCTTCGCGAATTCTTTCCGCCAGGATTACCGCGCCTTCCGGGGAAGTTTGCGGGAGTAAAACACCGAATTCTTCCTGACCGTATTGAGCTAAAACATCCAAATGGCTTCGCGTCAAATCAAGGATTTTGGCAATATCGGAAAGGACCGCGTCCCCTATGAGATATCCGTGGGCTGCATTCAATTTATTAAAATCATCCACATCAATCAAAAGAAGGGACAGTGGCGTCTTGTATCTTCTGGCACGTAGGAACTCCAAATCGATACATTTTTGGAAGTGGCTGTGGTTGAATAAACCGGTGTTAGGATCCGTGATGGACTTGCTTTGGACCTTCGGGTAGAGTCGGCCAGTCATCAAAGAAAGTGCAGCTTCCTGAGTCAGTAGGGAGAGAAGCTCGTAATCCTCTTTATTAAACCCATCTTTCTGGGGAAGCAGACTCTCAATAACCAAGACCCCCCTGGGTTTTTCATCCAACATCAGGGGAAGGCAGGCAAGTGGAGAAGATTCATCTACTTTCAAAAGGGAAGGCATTGCATCATCTTCCGAGTCCGGCCGAAAAAAAGATTCCCCCGTTCTCATAACTTTATCGGTTACCGATTTAAATCGGGATACCGGGAGTTTGTCTTCATCCTCCCTTGGGACACCATCCGCCATTCCGATATAAACATCTTGATTGCCTTCATCGAAATAGATAATATGAAAAATTTCAATTCCAAGAAAATTCACAAGGAGGTCACGAATTACCTCATATACCTCTTCAAGTTTAAAAGTTGAGTGTAATTGCGAAGAGAAGAGAGTGATGGTATTCAGGTGAAACATTTGTTCTTCTAACGACAGTTTAGATTTTTCTAGTTTTTTGCTGGTAAGATCCAGTTCCGCCGCAACGTTTTCAATTTTTTTGTGGAGTTCGCAATTATAGATTGCGGAGGCAACCTGTGCTGTTAAAATGGTAAGGAGGTTGAAGTCTATTTTGTCGCACTGGGTTTCCTTCAATTCATGAATATTAATTATACCCAGGTTTTTCTTACCTGTTTTTATAGGTAGAACCGCCAACAAAGGAACCCCAAAAAAATCATGGGTCTCTCCATCGCCGCACTTAAGTTGTTTTGTGGAATCATTGCGGCTGTGGCAGTAAGCTTCTTCTGAATCCAAGACCTCTTTGATGGGACCGTCCGACTCCTCCACCGGCAGTTTTTCCGGAATTTGTTTTGCTATATCCTTGGAAGTAACTTTGACCAGATTATTCCTTCCCTCATCAAACAAATAAATGGAAAAACATTTTACATCGGAAATACCGGAGAGGGTTTCCCGGATGGCCCTGTAAATCTCGGTTGGATCCAGATGTTCTTTCAGCTTCTCTCCAACCACAAAAAGAGTGGTCATCAGAAACATCTTTTCCTTCATTTGCTCATTGGCTCTATTTAATTCTTTCTTTAGGCCATTGATTTGCAATGACAATAAGTTTTTTTTCAAAAGTGAGTCCACTCGTATTTTTAGCTCACTCAAATCAAATGGCGTGGTTATCAAATCGTCAAATAGAATTGTTTCCAACCTTGAGATTTCCTGGAGTTCCGTTTTTGGAATCACAAGCATGGTGGGCACATCCTTTAATTCCTGGACGTCTTGGTTCCGGGTAATTATTTCCGAGATGCTTTCCATGGGACCATTTTTAACAATTATCATCAGGCTGGGTCCAATTTGAAAAACTTTTTCCGGGCTGACTTGTGACTCTTCCAGGAAAAAGGTGGGACACCCCGTACCCTCGCGTAAGCTGGAAACAGTCGCCTCGCTTTCACCAATAATCAATATTTTATTTTCCTTCACGTATCATTCCTCTTTAAAAACGCCAACGGTAAAATAAAATCTACTGCCTTTAGCAACTTCCGACTCCACACCCATCTCGCCTCCATGTTTCATAATGATATTTTTCGCAATGGCCAAGCCGAGACCGGTTCCACCTTTCACACTTTTCTCATGGGCCTGGATAAATTTATTAAAGATTTTGGAAAGCATCTCCTTGGGAATTCCAGGGCCGGTATCTACAAAGCTAACCTCGACAAAACCACTAAGCGTTTTTACATTGACGCTGATTTCACCATCTTCCGGTGTAAATTTTATCGCGTTGCTAAAAAGATTGGTGACTACCTGGCCGATACTTTCCTTATCGACTCTAACCATGGGCACACCTTCTTCACAATTCAAACTAAGCTGAATTTTTTTGGAGTCCGCGTTCGCCTTGAACACGGAGGTAAAATGCTCCAGCAACTTGACGATATCCACCGCCTCGAAATTAAATTTAATGTGGCCGGATTCAATTTTTTCAATATTGAGAAAATTGCTGACAAGGCTTTCCAATCTGCCGCATTCGGACTTGATAATCCTGGCAAATTCATCCTTGGTTTCTTGAGGCTTGTCCTTGTACCTTAGCATAAGATCGGCATAGGCATTGATGGAAGTTAAGGGGGTCCTGATATCATGGACAACCATGTTCATGAAACTAGTCTTCATGGCGTCCAGTTCCTGCAACTGCATATTTGCCTTTTCCAGCTCATCTTTTTTTGCTTTCAATTCCTTGCCGTGTTTTTGGACCTCTTCGTACAAAACGGAGTTCGATATGGCCAGGGTGACCATATTATTATAAATCCTTATAATATCCAGTTTTTCCTGGTTTAGAATTTGGGTGACAATAACCCCTAATATCTCATTCCTAGCCTTCAACGGGAATATTGTCCACTCTCCAAATATCCGTTCCCCACTTCCCCACTTGCCATTGAAATCATTCATGTTGATAGACCTGTTAGTTTTCATCACTTCTTGAACAGCCAGCAATAAGTCCTTGTCGTTCAAATCAAGGGAGTTAGAATCTAAGCCAATAGCTTTCCCCGACAAAATGGACTTTTTTTCCTGATCACATAACAAAAGAGATGCCTTTGATATATTGAAATTCTTTTTCAACCCTTCCAGAACTTTTTCGACAACTTGCTCCAGATCGATGGTCATTTGCAAGTTGGTAATCCCTTGAATTACTGAAGTCAGCTCCTCCGTATATTCCAACATCAGCAAATTTAACTCTTCCAGGTTCTTTGTCTTTTCCTTTACCTTTACAGTTAAATTCTGGTTGCTTTTCTCCAATTCCTTCAGCAGTTTCTCATTTTCGGCAGCAAGCCTTTTTTCTTTCAGAGCGCGTTCGATGGATGCCCAAATATCATTAAAATCACCAAAAGGCTTTTGTAGAAAATCCGCCGCTTTGTATTTCAAGGCGCCCATGGCTTGCCAGGCATTATCTTCGTTTCCCATCATTAGTACCTGAATTTTCGGGTCGATTTCCTTAAAGCGTTTTAAAAGGGTGACTCCATTAATTTCAGGCATTCCGGTATCAATAATGGCAAGATCTAGGGGAGACTTTTGAAGCAACTCAATGGCTTCCAAGCTATCGGACAGATACTGAATGGCGAACCCATATTTTGAAAGCCTCAAAGCCAAATATTTATAGGTACCTTCGTCAGTATCTACTATCAGAATTTTTTCTTGCATTGGTTGCTTCCAAAAAAACAAAAAAAGCTTATTTATCGGGCTCTTAATTGATGATTTTCATTGTATTCAAAGGAGCATTGAAGTATATGGCAATCATAAAACCTTGTCAAGAAATCTTGAGACTGCAAATAGTCTCACAATTAACTCTATTTCTGAGTATTTAAATGGAATTTAATGTGGCCTGCCTCATAGGTTTGATAGTCAAATAAAAATAATGCTATAATCGCTGATCGTTGTGAAATCAGAGATAGACAATGATCTTTATTATCTTTTTGCTGTTTTTTCCCTTCCTGCCTACAATAAAAATCCCAAATAATCTCTAACCTTAATTCCGTTTTTTTCAATTGTTTTCATAATCCGAAATTTTTTTTGTCCTGATTTGCCGGAATGAAGAACTCTTCAAAGCCTAACATCTCCTTGAATCCAGGGATTTTGCCATGGTTCACATGGAAATTCGCGATAATTAACACGCTTTTTATGGGTTCAAAAAAAATACTAAAAAATAATTAATCCTCTCCCATCATTATTTGGGTTCCTCGATTTACGAAATCACTATAAAAATGGAAAATGAAAAAATATTAGTTCTTATTCCGGCCTATAATGAGGAGTCCAGCATAGAAGAAGTCATGCAAGGCATCAGAAATGTGATGGGTAATGTGGATATCCTCGTTATTAATGATGGATCCTCGGACAAGACGGAAAGCATTGTAAAAAACTTCGGGGTGAAGATCATTACCTTGCCTTTTAATCTGGGATATGGGGCGGCGCTCCAAACCGGCTATATTTATGCAAAACGGAACGACTATGATATTGTTATTCAAATAGATGGGGACAACCAGCATGATGCCACATATATTAAGGATTTCATAGAAACCCTGCGCAAGGAAAAAGTTGATGTTGTTATAGGGTCTCGTTATCTCCAAAAGAATGGATATAAAACCCAATGGACCAGGAAAATTGGAATGGCGATTTTTCGGTTCATCGCCACCGCAATTTTAGGACAAAAAATAACCGACCCTACCTCCGGTTTTCAGGCTTTGAGAAAAGACGTAGTCCATTTTTTTACTAATGATCTTTATCCTCCCGATTATCCGGACACGGATATGCTGATTCTTCTTCACCTTGCCGGTTTTCGATTAAAAGAGATTCCGGTAAAAATGTATAATTTAGATTTAAAAAAAACGATGCACAGAGGCCACAAAATAATCTACTATGTTTTCAAAATGTTTTTATCCATAGTTGTCACCCTGGTCAGGAAAAATCCATCCAAGCGTATTGAGGTATAAAATTGGGCAAATTAGATATTATTACCATCTGTTTGAGTGTGATTCTTTTTGCATATGTCTTCGAGCTTGTCCGTCGACGCCATTTAAATGAAGAATATTCTTTCGGCTGGATGGTTGCATCGGTATTTGTCTTTTTTCTGTCACTTTGGAGGGAGATGCTTCAAAAAATCACCGCTCTCATAGGTGGAACAAACTATCCCTCAACCATTTTTTTCTTTGGCTTCATCTTCCTAATTATTATCAATCTACACTTTTCCATACGGATTTCAGCTCTTACAAAACAGGTGAGGAGGCTTACTCAAAATCTAGCCATTTTGATGAGCAATCTTGAAGAAAAGGAAAAAGAAAAGTAGTAAGGTTAAAAAAACATGGACAAAACTCTTTTAAGAAACTTCCTGATATTAAATGAAATTTCAAATGACCGGCCCATTACTCAACGGGAAATGGCAAAGCATTTGGGCATTGCGGTGGGATTAGCCAACACTTACCTGAAGAGGCTGGTGAGAAAGGGGTATATCATGGTAAAAACCATGCCCAGCAACAGAATCACATACAACCTCACACCACAAGGAATTTCCGAGAAAGCAAGACTGACCTATGAATATATGAAGTATTCCTTCCAATACTATAAGGACATCAGAATCAAATTTAGAAATGTATTTTTAGAAATTGAAAAAAAACGGCTTAAAAAAATTATTTTTTATGGAGCTGGAGAGGTAGCGGAGATCGCCTATATCTCTTTGAACGGATTAAATCTGGATTTAATTTATTTGGTGGATGACAACAAACACGGATCGTTTTTTTTCGACAAACAAGTCCATGAAAATACAAAACTTTGTGAAACAAAATTTGACAGAGTAGTGGTAACGGCATTTGCATCCAGGGAAATCATTTGCGGTAAATTAAAGGAAATGGATTTTCCAAAAGAAAAAATACTTCTCATCAATTAAAAAATTGAAAATACTTAGAACCATTGAGACCTTTTACCCCTTTGTCTGTGGACCGGTGAACCAGGCATTTCAAATCTCCAAAGGATTGAAGGACCGAGGAATTGAGTCGCCGGTGGCCACTACCTATTGCGACGTAGATCCGGAGCTTCCCGACCATGAGGTACAGGAAGGGGTGGAAATATTTCGATATAAAAACCAGGCAAGATTGATGAGGTATTGCATAAGTCTCGGCATGTCCCAAGCATTTAAAGACTACGATATGGTGCATAGCCATAACTATCGAAATTTTCAATCCGACATGGCTTTTTTTTTTCACTACTCCACAAAAAACCTTTCCTCATTAACACTCACGGATCTCTCCTCGGTTTCAAAAAATACCTTTCCGGTTGGAAATCCAAGCTCCCATACCAGGTTTACGATTGCCTTTCCTTCAAAACAACCGCTAAAATGGCGAACAAAGTCATCGTTTCCACCAAGCTGGAATACGAGGATGCTCTGGAGTTCGGCATTGATAAAAGAAAATTAGTTGTCATTCCGGTGGGGGTGGATTCAAACGCCTTCCAGCAAGAACGCTGTTATAGCGATTCCAGCCCCTTAAAATTACTGTTTGTTGGTAGGCTTGCCAGAAACAGAAACGTCGAAGTCCTTATTGAAACCGCCGCCCAAATGCAAAATGTCCATTTAACCATCGTTGGCGGCGAAGGAAGAACCAGCAGCACATCCAAGCTTGGTTACGTAAATGAATTAATGGGATTGGCCAGGAGTTTGAATGCCGAGGGAAAAGTTTTTTTTGCCGGTCCCAAATATGGAGAACAACTCAAGCGTTTCTACCTGGAGTCCGATCTATTCCTGTATCCTTCCAGTTACGAAAACTTCGGTCAACCAATCCTGGAAGCCGCCACTTTTGGCTTGCCCATCATCTCTACCCGGGTAGGAGTTGCCCTGGATATAGTAATCCCGGGAGAAACCGGTTTTCTCACAAATTTAAACCGTGAGGAAATAATGCGGCACATAAAAAGTTTGGAACCGGCCAAAGTGCGCAAGGAATTTGGAATAAAAATCCGCAATCTGGTGGAAAAGAATTACCAATGGACAAATATTATCGACCAATATATCCAGGTTTATAGAGAGCTATGAAAAAAAAAGATCAAGGGATAAAACTAATCGTTCAAATTCCCTGCAAGAATGAAGAGCATTACCTACCTGCAACCGTAGCGGATATCCCCAGGGAGATTGAAGGGGTGGATCGAGTGGAGATCCTGGTTATTGATGACGGGAGTACGGACGAAACCTCCAAGGTGGCAAAAGAAGTTGGAGTAGACCATGTGCTCCGTTTCACCAACAATAAAGGGCTTGCGGCGGCTTTTTCAGCTGGAATGGACACCTGTCTCAAATTAGGGGCTGATATTATTGTTAACACCGATGCCGACAATCAATATTGCGGCGGGGATATTCCAAAATTAATCGCCCCCATCCTTAACAACAAAGCGGATATGGTGGTGGGAGACAGGCAGGTGGAAACGATCCCCCACTTTTCAAAAACGAAAATCCTGCTTCAAAAAATCGGGAGCATGGTGGTTCGACAACTTTCAGGCACCAATATTCCGGATGCTACTAGTGGTTTCAGAGCCTTCAATAAAGAAGCTGCTCTTAAGTTGAACGTAATTTCCAGGTTCACTTATACATTGGAAACCATCATCATTGCCGGGAAAAAATCCATCGCCGTGGATTCGGTGAAAATAAGAACCAATTCGAAAGTCAGAGAATCGAGGCTTTTCCGCTCAATTCCTTATTACATCAAAGAATCGATGATCTCCCTCTTCAAAGTCTACTCCATGTACAGGCCCTTAAAGGTTTTCACTTACCTGGGCTTATCCATGTTTTCCTTTGGTTTCCTATTGGGACTCCGATACCTCTACTTCTATTTTATCGAGTCCACGGCGGGCCATGTTCAATCCTTAATACTTTCCGCCATATTCCTGATCGTGGGATTCCAGATATGCTTGATCGGCCTGGTTTCAGATTTGATATCCATCAACAGAGAAAAGTTGGAGGATGTTTTGTACAGGGTCAAAAAGATTGAGTTGGGATATAATAATCAAGTGGAAAAACAAATTGATTCCAAGTAGTGCAACCTATTGCTACTTTCAATTTTCTATTTCTCAAAATGTTTTATCCTCAATTCTTCTAATCGAGAATCTTCCATGGCTTTAGCGGAAAAAGATCTTTCTTCTCCTCCACTAATTTTTTGATAACTTACCGGAACGAGAGAATCCTCCGGGACAGTGCTATACCTCACCAGGATTTGAGAGATCAAAGGAACTAAGTCATCATCAACCTTGCCACGCACCAGGACCAGCGGACTCTTATCATTGTGGGCAATAAATTTAAAATCTTCCGGCTCCGCCATCTTTTCCAGTTGGTCATTTTCCACCTCGTTCCTTCCCACCACCACCCAGCAATCATCAGATAGCCGGAAATGCCTCCCTATTCTGAGCAAGCGAGCATCCTGAACCCTTGGAACCTCGCTATGGTCTAATAAGTCCTTTA
This sequence comes from Nitrospinia bacterium, assembly GCA_029261755.1. Lineage (GTDB taxonomy): Bacteria > Nitrospinota > Nitrospinia > JACRGO01 > JACRGO01 > JACRGO01. The sequence continues at coordinate 6,972 of JAJDAS010000072.1, read as the reverse complement.
CTTAACCGGCAAATCCCTTTTCCGTAAGGAGACATCCTCCGGCAGAACAGGGATAATCCTGGATTTGAAGATTCTCCGCCATCTTAATCTGTTCCTTCCGGGACCTCCCTTGTATCCGCAATAGTTGATTTCTATCCACAATCCCTTCTTTTTCAGGAATGGTTTCCGGAAGGAGCCTGGCGCAAAGAGGCCTCACAATCAAACCTTCCAATCCACTTTCCTTTTCGATGATTCTCATGGTGTCTTTCCTTTGAGACATGGGTCTCTGTCCCAAAACCTCACCGGTAAAAACAAAGGAGGCGCCAGATTCCTTCATAAATTGTCCGGCTTTTTTAAACATCATTATCCGGCAATCGACACAGGGATTGAGCGCCCTTCCGTAACCATGCTTGGGGTTCTTGATCATTTCCAGGTATTCTTCACCAAGAAAAACAGGTTTGATTTGAATTCCGAATGCCTTGGAAACTTTCATGGCCTCGCTCTTACATCCTGCGCTTTTGGCCGTGCAAGCGCAGAAGGGGCTCATGAAATTCAAAGCGATGACTTCTATTCCCTGCTCTATGATAATTTTGACGGCCAGAGTGCTGTCCAGCCCACCAGACAATAAACCGATTGCCTTTGAACCCAATTGTAGACCTCCTCGATAAATATGTGATAAAACAAACAATAAATTGGGGCTCGGATAGCACAGTCCCCTCACTTCTTCTTTTTTATATTAAACCAACATGTGAGAATTTCACAACAATCTACCCACTAACTCTTTGATTTTTAAGACTTTACCAACCCATATCCTTGAATTTCATTTTTTATTTTGCGATAATATCGGGTTCTTATGAAAATGACGATTTCAGAAAAAATTCTTGCCGCCCACTGCGGCCGTGAAAAGGTAGCGCCAGGTGATTTGATCAATGCCAGGGTCGATATTGCCCTGGGGAACGACATTACGGCTCCCATCGCCATCAAAGAGTTTGAAAAAAGCGGAGCTCAAAAGGTCTTCGACAAAGAAAAGATTGTTCTGGTACCGGATCATTTCACTCCAAACAAAGACATCCTTTCCGCCGAGCACGCCAAAGTTCTTCGTGAATTTGCCCATAAACACGAAATAACCCATTATTACGAATTGGGACGGATGGGAGTGGAGCACGCCTTACTCCCGGAACAAGGTGTTGTAGGCCCTGGAGACCTGATCATTGGCGCCGATTCCCATACTTGTACCTATGGCGCCTTGGGTGCCTTTGCCACCGGCGTAGGGAGCACCGACCTGGCGGCAGCCTTCATTACCGGAGAGGTTTGGTTTAAGGTTCCATCCACAATCCTGTTCAATTATTTCGGCAAAAGAAACAAATGGGTGGGAGGAAAGGACCTAATCCTCTACTCCATTGGAAAAACCGGCGTGGATGGAGCAAGCTATCAAAGTATGGAATTCGTGGGTGAAACCATTGATGACCTTGAAATTGATGGCAGACTCACCATGGCCAACATGGCCATCGAAGCCGGAGCTAAGAACGGAATCTTTCATGTGGATCAAGTTACGGAAAATTATGTAAAAGGCCGTGCGAAAAGACCCTATAAAATCTTCAAAAGCGATCCGGATGCGGAGTATGCCAAGAAGTACGAATTTGATTGCAGCCAGATCGATCCACAGATAGCCTTCCCTCATTCTCCTGAAAATACAAAATCGGTTACGGAAGCCACCGATATTTCCATAGACCAGGTAGTGATTGGTTCTTGTACTAATGGCCGTTACTCCGATCTGTTGGAGTCCGCCCAGGTGTTGAAAGGAAAAAAGGTAAATAAGAATGTTCGTTTGATCGTCATTCCCGCTACTCAACAGATTTACAAGCAGGCCATGAAAGACGGTCTTTTCGACATTTTTTTGGACGCGGAAGCCTCCATAAGTACTCCCACTTGCGGACCGTGTCTTGGCGGCCATATGGGGGTTTTAGCCAAGGGAGAAAGAGCCGTTGCCACAACGAACAGGAATTTTATTGGACGGATGGGCCACCCAAAGAGCGAAATCTATCTTTCCAATCCTGCCGTGGCCGCAGCTTCTGCGGTCCTGGGAAGGATAGCGCATCCTGAAGAAGTTGCGGGGAAATAACTCCTCAAGGTTACTCAACTACCATTTGATCCGGCTAACACCTTTTCTGAAAATTTAACAATCCCCTCCCCCCTCAATATTGCAAACCGGATCTTTTGCACTGTTTTCCCGGAGTAATAGGCTCATATTAGGTTAACTGAAAAAAACTTTGCAAAATCCCTTATTTTCCATTAGAATTAACTGCATCTTTCAAGGAGAATTTCATGAGTATAATCAATTTTGAGCCTTACATTATGATCGTGGATGACGATCCCGACATTCTCGAACTGCTCAGTATGAAAATTCAAATGATATTCCCTGTGGATGTAATCAAAGAGACAAGCGCCAGTGAAGCCCTAAAAACTCTACAAGCCAGGGACATCCCCATTGTCATAACCGATATCAACATGCCGGAATTGAACGGCGTAGACCTTTTGAAAAGGATCAACACCCTGCTAAAAGGAACCCAAGTTATTGTTATGACGGCTGGGACTTCCACCATTAACTGTATAAGCTGTTTTCGGCATGGAGCCACCGATTTCCTGGTTAAGCCCTTTACCCAGGAAGATCTAAACAAGGTACTTACCAATGCCATGGAGCGATTTGAGCGTTGGAAGCAGTTTCTCCAAAACAGAAAAGTTGGGGAGGGGTTGGTGGTAGACGAGTAAAAGAAATCCTGCCGGAAGAACACTTTTCAAAAGTAGTTCACTGCATTTCCTTAAACACCTTGCCAATTACCAATGGTTTAGTATTTTTTTTATGCTATTGCATAAAAAAAGGCTATGTTATATATTAATTATAGGAAATGTAGAGGGAGTAAACAGGATAGTGGCAATTTAGCGTTGGAAAGGTGGGTAAAACCATGAGAAGCAACGCATTATCGGCAGCAAATCCTTCCATGCAAAGACATGATGGTGTAAGAGCGGCATTATCCGGTCAGAAACCCATAGATGCCAACAACAAGGGTGCTGCAGTGGGCCCGGGGGCTGCAATGGACAAATCCCGTGAGTTAGCGTTCCTATCCACATCCCAGTCAAATGCCGCTACATTAAGCATGGGCAAGTCCATCAATATCTTCGCTTGAACCGGAAGCCTTTTCCGCATTAAATACCCTCCCCGTTGAAACGACTGGTCTTTTGTGTATCCTTTTCAAACTCCCATCGTCTTTTTTACATACAAGAACAGCAATGTTGCAAGCCCTAAAAAGAGGGATACTCCTATAATCGTCAAAAAGAACACCAGAAAGCTTTTATAGTAAGATCTAACCTTTTCGTCAATTCGCTTTTCGATCTCATCCAGTTTACAATCCACTCGTTTTTCTAGTATCGCCATCTGCTCGGCCATAAACTGCTCCGCTTCGTTTCTTGCCTCCCGGATTGCCTCTTCTTTTTTTTTGTCGATGTAATGATCGATTTTCTCCGGGCCTTTTTTCAGACTTTCGGCTGCCTTCTCCCCAGCCCGGGACACCGCTTCATTTACCAGTATTTTTCCAGCGCCCTCCATAACTTTTTTAAATGCCGGCCCAAAATTCATAACAACATCTTTCCATGGAAAATGTTTTTTAGCGACCATTCGGATTTTGTTTCATTTTTACAAATGGTTCAGGAAAATGTCAAGCCCAGCCACTATGTAATGATACAGAATAGAAATTATAATTTCCTCCTTTGGAAAACTTTTAAAGCAATAGGAATTGCTGTAAAATGCTTGGTTACAGTAAAATCATTTATTAACAACATACATTATTGAGGAAGACTATGACTGAGGAAATCAAGGAACCAAGCCAGGAAGAAGCAGTAGATGAGGCTGCAGAAACCGAAGCCGAAGAAAACAAGGTCCTGGAAATAATCAAAAAGAAGAAGATCGGCGTTCTCACCGGCGGAACATCGCCTCAAAGAGAGATATCCCTGGAATCGGGAGAGGCCGTTTTTAATGTCTTGAAAGAGGCGGGCTGCAACGTTGTTTCCATAGACGTGGGAAAAGATGTTATCCAAAAACTGGAAGAAGAGAAGATCGACCTCGCTTTTAACACGTTGATAGGAAGGCATGGGGCTGACGGCTCTGTTCAGGGTCTTTTGGAAATCATGGAAATCCCTTATACCGGTTCGGGAGTCTTGGCTAGCGCCCAGGCAGCTAATAAAGCCGCTGCCAAGGAAATTTTTGAAAAACACCAACTGTCTACACCTGCTTGGGAGTTAGTTACCCAAAAGGATTTTCGGAGCGGATATGTCATGATGCTCGATTTGCCCTTGGTATTAAAACCCGTAACAGGGGGAGGTAGCATGGGAACCACCATTGTGAATAAGGCATATCTCCAGGACGCCGCCATGGAAAAGGTTTACGAAATTGACAAGGAGACATTGGTGGGAGAAAGGCTTATCGACGGGAAGCTGTTATCGGTGGGCATCATTGATGATATCCCCTTGCCGGTTGTGGAGATAGAATCGGAAAACGAATTTTACGATTATGAGGCCAAGTTTGAAAACCCGGAAAAAGCCACTTTTTATATCCCCGCGAAATTAACCCAAAAAAGACAGAAAATGCTTCAGGATTTGGCATTGAAAGCTCACCAGGTATTGCGATGTAAGGATTACTCCAGGGTGGACCTCATGCTGAATCAGGTTGGAAATCCCTTTATCCTGGAAGTCAACACCACCCCCGATTTGACAGAACATTCACCCATGGTTTTGGCGGCCAAGGCAGCTAAAATCGAACATACCAACCTGATTCTTCAAATAGTGGAATTGGCGTTGCAGGAACAAATTGACGCTGAACTGGCCGAGCAGGCTAAAACGGAGAGTGAAGCCACTCAAAATGAAGAGGGTGAAGCTGCTTCGTCTTAATCTCTCGTAGTTTCTGTACAGACATAAAGAGAGACTCCATCAATCCCTAATAAGTTGAGTTGTTGCAAGCCTTTTTTCCAAAATCCCGCATGATGAAGTAATGAGCGGTTTGAAAAATACCCTTATCTTTGTGCCGGGCATTAATGCCCTTACTCACCAGGAACGATTCACCACCATCTACGATTTCCCCCGAGGCGCCCTCAGCCTTGGCAGCTTTCTTGAAGCCGGAGGCTGTAGCGCCGTCGTTGTCCCCCTCGATTACTATATCCGCCCGTCCAAGCACCAAAGTTTCCTTGATGACCAAATCCGTTCCGTAGTGGAATCGGCCATTCAGGAGCATTCTCCTTCCCTGATTGGGGTCAGTGTCCCGTACACCATGCTCTACCCCGTCTCCCTCAAGATTATTGAATACTGCAAAGAAGTAGCTCCATCTGTACTAACTTGTCTCGGCGGTTCTCACGCCTCTCATCAGGATTCCCAGTGTTTCGAGGACTCTCCTTCTGTAGATGTGGTGGTTCGGGGAGAGGGAGAATGGACCCTTCTGGAACTTGCACAAAAGATCATTGAAGGAATGGACTTTGGTGAAGTCGCCGGCATTACATTTAGAAAAGACGGTCAAGTTAGGAAAAACCCACCCAGGCCGCTGGGGGATATCAATGCCTTGGCGCCTTTAGACTACAGTCTACTCCCGGAGGAGTTTGTGCGAAACATGGCCATCTCCGTGGTTGCAAGCAGGGGATGTGCCTTCAAATGCACCTTTTGCAACGAGTCCAGGTTCTGGGGGCAAAAGGTGAGGATGCCAACCATCTCCTCCATTGTGGAGGAATTGAAGGATCTGGCGGACAACTATGGGAATTATCCTGTGGGCTTGGAAGACAGCATGTTCAACATGCGCACTTCCTATTTTTTCGACCTCTGCTCCAGCCTTTCACGCCTTACCCTAAACCCCAACTTCTATATCCTTTCCAGGGTTGATTCAGTCACCCCGGAAGGCCTTGCTGCCATGAGAAATGCGGGGATTAGGAACCTCGTTCTGGGAATCGAAAACGCCTCGCCCAAGGTCTTGAAGGCTATGGACAAACGGGTCACCATCGAAGATGCTGAGCGGGTTTGCCTGGAAGCGACAAAGCAGGGCATTATCGTTGGAGCCTTCTGGATACTGGGGCATCCGGGAGACAGCCCGAGGGAGGCGGAAATAACCCTCGAAGCCATAGACAGGCTTTACAGTAAGGGAATATTGCGGACTTCGGAAATCGCTCTTTTTGTCCCCTACCCCGGAACAACCATCTTTGAACAGCCGGAAGAGTATGGATTGGAAATCCTGAACTACGACTGGGAAAAGTGGGGACGATTCAATACGGAACCGGTTTGCCAACTAAAAGACTTTCCCGCAGAAGAGATCGTCGCTTACTGGAAAAATGCAAAGGAACTTTCGGATCGATGGATGAGGATGCCTCCTCAACCGGTGATGAGTTCACAGTCAGAACTTTTGAATCAAGACTCCTCCATGGGCAAACCAGGTAGAAATTCCCCATGCCCTTGCGGAAGCGGGAAGAAGTATAAGAAATGCTGCGGGAAGAATGCTTATTAAGCGTTTTTTTCTTCCATGAAGCACAGCGTGGCAGGACCTCAACCAAAAAATAAGGCCTAAAATTTTAACGCAGAGGACGCAGAGGAAACTAAAAAATAAATACTTTATTACCCTCTTTTACTCTTCTTGATAATTCTTTTTCTTGTTCTTTCTTTTAATCTTTTCTCTGCGTTCTCTGCGTCAAAATTGTTTTTTATTGTTCCTAAAAAACTGTGCTAAAAAAACAAAGTTTCATAGATTTATAGTACAGATTGCTTCAACCATTCCTTTGGTTTATGCTTTGTAAGTTCATACCCCTACTTAACTTCCCCACGAATTATTTTTTCAATCAGAGATGCTATTTCCTCGGCTGAATATTTGGAGATATCACCCACGTCGCAAGACTCCAGTCTGCTGGCGATCATGTCCATCTTTTCATTAAGGAAATCCATTTTTCCTTTCAGATTTTCCAGGCTGCCGGT
>JAJDAS010000071.1 GCA_029261755.1 Nitrospinia bacterium | reverse complement strand
TTTTAAGATACCGAAAACCAATTGCGGTAGAGTATAAATCCTTAAAAAACGATTGGAAATTTTAAATTTACATTCCCTCATGAGGCGAACAATATCAACACGCTAAGTGCTTTTCAATTTCCAATTAATTTAGCGCTTATGTGATTTCCCCCCGGCACTCTATGCCATGCGCACAACTACTGCGTCATGGCGGTGACTTTTTCCATCACGTCGCCTTGTCTCAGCTTCATTACCACATCCATCCCCTCCACTACTTGGCCGAAGACGGTGTATTTGTTGTCCAAGAAGTGGGCAGGCTCCAGGCAAAAATAGAACTGGCTTCCAGCCGAGTTCGGAGCCGAGGTCTTTGCCATGGCCATGGCCCCCTTTACATGGGTAAGGCCGTTCCTGTGTTCATCCTTGATGGTGTAGCCGGGTCCACCCGATCCGTTGCCCTTGGGGTCTCCACCCTGGATCACAAAGCCTTCCACATAGCGGTGAAACTTAATACCGTCGTAAAATTTGTCTTTGGTGAGTTTGAGGAAGTTTTTCACGGTCCCGGGGGCCTTATTTGGATACAGCTCCACGGTTACCAGACCCTTGCTGGTCTCGAATTGAAGGATAGGGTTCTTTTTTTCTCCCGAGGAAGCGGTGGAAGCAAAGAGGAGGAAAGCAAGAGGCAAAACGGAAGCAGCGAGCATGGCGAAATGGTTTTTCATGATTTTTTCCTTAAATAAAGGTTGATAAAGAAGACTAAAAGTTAATCAAATAAAATACACAATACGCCCCCAAAAAACAAGGAAAGGGATTAGGTACTTCGCCAGGGACTGAAGCGGGAAAAGGGCTGAAAGGGATGAAGCATTTGGCAAACTGCCGGACCAAGTTATGTAAGCCAAAGATAAGCGAAAACCAGCTAAGAAAGCTTGATCCTGGGGTCGGCCACGGCATAAAGAATATCCGACACAAAGGTCCCGATGAGGACCAATACCGCCGAAATGAAGTTCAGAGTAAGAATGATGGGAAAATCGCGGGAGAGGATCGCCTCATACCCCATACGCCCCATTCCCGGCCAGGCAAAGATGGTCTCAAAGATTACCGATCCCCCAATGAGCCCAGGTATCATCAAACCAAACATGGTGATGAAGGGAAGGAGCGCGTTCCGCAACGCATGTTTATAAATCACCTGATCCGATGACAACCCCTTGGCCTTGGCCGTGCGAACGTAGTCCTGTCCCACCACCTCCAGCATCTGGGAACGCACATATCTGGAGAGTATAGCGATTCCTCCCACGGCAGACATTAAAGAAGGGATGGTGAGATGCCATATTCTGTCCATTCCAGTGAAGAGCAGATTCGCGTCTTCGAATCCGAAGGTTTTCATGCCGATCACCGGGACATTGAAGACTTTCACGAAAAAGATAATGACGATATAGGAGAGGAAAAATCCGGGGATGGAAATCATGGTATAGGCCAGAAAGGTGGTGGACTGGTCAAATACGCTGCCCCTTTTGAGGGCGGAGTAAATCCCCAGGGGAAAGGAGAGTCCCCACGCTATGAGGGTGCTACACACAAAGAGGGGGAGGGAGTTTAAAAAACGCTGCCAAATTTTCTTTAAAACGGGTTGATTGTCTTTGAATGATCGAAGTTCACCGGTGAAGAGGTCGCGCATCCAATAGGCGTATTGGACATGGATGGGATCATCCAGATGGAACGCCTTCCGGATCTTGGCAATGTCCTCGGGCTTCATTCGGGGGTTTGCCGGGTCCACCAGAGAAGGTTCCCCAGGTGCGAGCATCACGATGGAGTGGGAGATGATGGATATAAAGAAAAGAAGAATAATCCGCTGGCCTATGTTTCTTAGAAAAAAATTTTGCATATCTCAAATCATAGCAGAGTAAATTTTGTTTTAAAAGATCGTAACGACTCAGGCTGAGGCAAAGGGTGAGGTTAAGAAAGGAAAAAGGCGAAAAAGAGCCATGGGTAATCTTAAACCTTATGCGTAATCCTTTAAAGCCTTTCCCCTTCCACTCCTTCGCCTCGGCCTTGGCCTGAGTAGTAACAAAAAGATCCACAATTGCCGAGGTTCAAGGTTTCAAGCTATTTAAAGAACAGCTCAAAAATAACTTGGTATATCTCTTAAAATTCTGCTATCCTTTATAACCTCTTTGATGATTCTAATTCGCCCCTGGTGTTTTGTAGCGGAAGGCTGCCGATGGGCTGAGAATATTGCCTTTTTAAAAATAAGGAAATCTAAAAATGGGGACAAACTACAACAATCGAGACGCCATTGAAATCGCTCCCGGAGTTTTTCACCTGGGGGTGCAGGACTCAAATTTCAGTTTCTCCAACATTCCATACCTGGTGGTGGATGGCGAGGAAGCGGTGCTCATTGATCCAGGTTCGGCAAAAAAGGACTTTTTCGAGGTGATCCTTAGGAAGATTGAATCGGTAATAGACCCCAAAAAAATCAGGCATATGATCGTCCAGCATCAGGACCCTGACCTATGCGCAGCCATGCCTCTTTTGGAGGAAATGGTTCACCAGGATGTGGAAATTAGAGCGCCGTTGGAGGCGCAGATACTGGTGCAACATTACGGTTGTGCTCATAATGTCATACCGGTGGATGACGGTGAAACGCTGTCTTTCGGGAACGGAAGGACCCTGGTCTTTGCCATGACCCCTTACTGTCATTTCATCGGGAATATGGTTACCTACGATACGAAAACCAAAGTCCTCTTCTCTTCCGATGCTTTTGGGGGGTTTACAGGAGAAAACGAGCTATACGCGGGCGAGCATTATCCATTGCAGTTGGCAACTTTTCTCGGACATTACCTGGGGTCCAAAAGGGCGCTTACATATGCCTTGAAAAGGATTGAACTTTTAGAAAGCACTCACGGCATAGAACTTATCGCGCCGCAGCATGGATGCCTCATTAAAAAAGAAAAGATTCCGGCCTTCATGGAAGCAGCCTATGATCTAGAGGTCGGAGGAGAAATCGACAGGTTGGCCGCTAAGAATGGCATTGAGATTTGATGGTTTAAGGAGGTTTTTATGAGCAATGAAAATGTGAAAAAAGTTATCCAGGAAATCATTTCCGATGGAATGAAGCTAACCCAGGATGCGAAACGTTTGAGGTCTATTTGTGAAGACAGCGGAATCCAAGTAGATGATTCCTTTGCTGTGATCCACATTGAAGAAGACCCTTTGGAAGCTTTAAAATATCTCTTCAAGAATTTAATGGGGCTTCCGGTTATTAAGATTGCTGCGAAAATGGTGGCTCAGAAATCTGGTGTGAACCTCTGATTCGGACGCAGTTCGGTCCTTCTCCAGAGACATCGTGAACCTTATGGATTTAATGGATGTGCAAACATGTTTAAACTAAGTAAAGGCGCTGAATACGCCATCAGGAGCATTCTTTATCTATCACGACAACGCACAGGAAGAGTTTGCTATTCCGAGGAAATATCTAAAAATCAGGAGATTCCCCGCGCTTACCTGGCCAAGGTTTTCCAGGCTTTGGGCCGTAAGGGTATTATTAAGTCCATGCGTGGGACCAAGGGCGGTGTTACCCTTCTTAAGGCTCCTGAGTTGATTTCCGTGTATGATGTAATCATTGCCGTGGAAGGGGATATTTTTTTGAACGATTGCCTCATTCACGAGGGATTTTGCCACAGAGACCCCGTATGTTCCGCCCACAGGTTCTGGCATAGCATTCAGGAAAAATTTTGCGCGCTTCTCCAAGAGGCCAACTTTCAAACCCTGGCGGATGATGCCGGCCACTTAGAGAAAAATAACCCTGCAGTATTAGCCACGAAGGATGTCGCAACTCCCTGAGAAATCGCTCTTGACCAGGAGACTTTTAATGAATAAAATGAGACTAACAAGCTCTCATTTGGCCTGTTTATGCAAAGTGGCAATATTGGATGCAAGGAACGGTATTGGTATTTAAAACAAAAGGAGATTCGTTATGGGAGAAGTAAACCCCAAAGAGGTCATCCAGGCAATCCTGAACGATGCCGTTAAACTCACGAAAGACCTGTCCAAACTAAGGTCCATTTGTGAGGACAGCGGAATTCAAGTGGATGACTCTTGTACTGTTATTTACATCAAAGACGATGCCTTGGCAGCTTTGGAAAAACTTTTCAAAAACCTGTCGGGGCTTCCGGTGGTCAAAATTGCAGCAAAAATGGCAGCAAAGAAATCTGGTCTTAATCTTTGATCCCTTCCAAGAAAACATTTCCATCTTTTTCAAAGCCAGCTTATTCACTCACAAACATCATTTATGCTTTTGATAAACCACACCTCCTCGGTGGGTGACTGGTCCAAAAGCATCGGATAGCCCCAATACCGATTCAGACATACCCATAAAAAAATAACCCTCCTGCCGCAAAACCTCTGCAAATTTTTTTAACAATGTCTTTTTGAATTCCCTGGAAAAATAGATCAAGACATTCCGGCAAAAGACCACATCAAAAGAGCCGACCAGGCCAAAAGATCCTTGTAAATTGAATTTTTGAAATCGGACCATCTTTTTCAGCTCATCCTTAATTTGCCAACCTTTTTCCTTTTGCACAAAATATTTTGGCAGGTAATTCTCCGGCATCCCTCTTGCCATATCGATTTGATCGTAAAATCCTTTATTGGCAATAGTTAAAGCGGCAGAGGAAATATCGGTGGCCAAAATTTCAAACTGGCCGGGCGGGATACCTGCATTACCATTGCAAAACTCCTTCACCATGATGGCAATGGAATAAGCTTCCTGGCCCGTAGATGAAGCACTGCACCATATTCTGATTTTCCGGCTGGATTTATTATTTTGAAAAATGGTGGGTAGTACCAGTTCCCTGAAGATTGAAAAAGGATACCCATCGCGAAACCAGAAGGTTTCATTGGTGGTCATGTTGTCCACTATTCGTTCCAACAGACCGGAATCCCCATCGTTTTTGGTTCTGGCAATCAAGTCGGAATAAGAACTCACTTGATATTCTCCAAGCAATCTTTCCAGCCTGCTCTGAACCAAGTATTTTTTGTTTGGGGACAGGGCAATGCCACATTCCTTTTCAAGGAAGGCTTGCACTACCTTGAACTCTTCCTCGCTTGGTTCCTTGAACAAACTCATAACCACTATTTCCCCAGGTTATCAAGGCTCAAAAAGTTCTCACATTGTTCCAGTATCAATTTTCCTTTTTCAATTTCTAATGAACCCGCCACGGATTGGATATTTTTGATGATTGCTACCTGCCGGCCATATATCTCTTTTTGGGTTTGGATGGCGTCATTCAGTGCCTGGTTTTCCAGCATGCGATTTTCATATGCTTCCGTCATCTCCCTGTTCAATCTGTTAATTTTCTCAAGTTGTTCGTGAGATTCCGTCATCAGACTGACCAGCAAATAGTAATTCCTCATTTTTGCCGACAACAACTCGAAATTAGGTGGTTTGGGTAGAACATCGTAGGCGCCTAGGCTGATGGCCCTGTGAATCTTATCCGTTTCATCCAGGACGGAAATCACAATAAAAATTTGTTTGATATTTCCCTTTTTAACAGAGCTATTAGACTCCCTGGCGGTCTCCATCATTTGAAAGCCATCTACTTCCGGCATCACAAGATCCGTCACGACAATGGGGAAAAATTCCTCCTTCATTTTTTCCAGTGCTTCTCGCCCGTTAATGGCAGGCACCACATCAAAGTAGTCAGCCTTTCCTAAAACCCTTGAGCAAAGTATTCGAATTTGCGGATCATCCTCCACCAACAAAAGTTTAATTTTTTTCATAAGATTTCCTTGGATTTTGGTTGAGCATTAAATAGGAATTTCGTTCATGCTGAAGACCGCCAAAAGCATGGATATTACAATAAAACCAACAATGAGTCCCATAAATAAAATCATTACCGGCTCCAGCAAGGAAGTCAGGCTCTTTACTGATCGCTCAATCTCCTGATCAAAAGTTTCCGCTACCTTGAACAGCATTTCCTCCAACTGCCCTATTTCTTCTCCCACTGTGATCATATGCACGGCCAGGGGAGGGAAAACCCCGCTTTTTTTGAGGGGAATGGAAATCGCCCCACCTTCCTTGACTCCCTTATAGAGTTCCACAACGGAAGCGGCTACCACGGAATTGGTAAGGGTATCTTTCACAATATTGAGGGAGTTCAGGATGGGGACCCCGCTTTTCAATAAAGTCCCCAGCATCCTGGAAAATCGGGAAACCTCGATTTTTCGAATCAATGGTCCAAAAATCGGGACCTTCAGCTTGAATCCATCCCAAGCTTCCTTTCCTTTCCCCTTGGATACATAGGCTGTGAAAAGAAAGAACATGGCAAGACAGCCAAGTAAAAGAGCCCACCAGTAATCTTTGATAAAAAATGAAACCATCAGCAAAAGTTCCGTGGAAAAAGGAAGGGCTTGTCCCATTTCATCGAAGATCTTTGCGAATTTAGGAATGACAAAGGTCAACAACACCATTACCGCAAGGCCTCCGGCAAAGGTCAGCAACAAGGGATAGACCATGGCCGAGCGGATATCATCCCTGAGTTTTTGGCTCTGTTCCAGAAAACTTTCCAGGCGGACCATCACCGATTCCAATACCCCGCCTGCCTCTCCGGCCTTCACCATATTCACATAAAGCTTGGAGAAAGTATCAGGATATTTTGACAAGGCCTCGGCGAAGGAACTACCGGAGTGAACGTTCTTTTGAACTTCTTCCACTATTTTCCCGGTTTTTTTTCCTTTGGAGGTTTCAATGAGGATGGAAAGGCTTTTATCAAGAGTCAAACCAGCTTTAACCAAGGTCGCCAATTGTTGTGTAAAATTCAAGACTTCCTTGCCACTGGTGCGGTTGAAAAGCTGGGGCTTCCAGGCAAGTATGCCGGGTTCCTTTTCGATCTCAACCTTGATGGGAAAGTAGTTCATCTCCCTGATACGCTTCAAGGCCCCTTCTTCATTATTAGCCTCCAGAGAGCCTTCTATTTTCTCTCCGGTTCGGTTTGCGGCAACATAAAGAAAGTTCGCCATCTAATTCACGTCTTCTTCCAAGGTTACGCGATAAATTTCGGAGACGGTGGTAATTCCGGCCCCGACCTTCTTCCATCCGTCCTCACGCAGGGTGATCATTCCCGCGCGCCGCGCCGCGTTTTTGATAATGTTCGCGCTGGACTTTTCGAGAATCATGTGCCTTATTTCATCACTAATGTTCAATAGTTCGCAAATCCCTATACGTCCTTTGTAGCCGGTGAAATTGCACTCTTCACAACCATTGCTTTTGTAGATGGTATCCACCTTTCCGAAGCCGTTGGAGCCCATTTCCTCCAGGATTTTTTTGTCAGGTTTGTATGGAATGCGGCACTCTTTGCACACCACCCTGACAAGTCTTTGGGCAAGGACGCCCAGCAGAGAGGAAGAAATCAGAAAGCTTTCTATTCCCATGTCCTGTAGCCGGGTGATAGCCCCCGCTGAATCATTGGTATGAACAGTGCTGAAGACCAGGTGCCCGGTAAGGGCGGCCTGAATGGAAACATCCGCCGTTTCAGAATCCCTGATTTCTCCCACCATGATGACATCCGGGTCCTGTCTCACGATAGCGCGCAGGCCGTTGGCAAAGGTGAGGCCGATATTGGATTTTACGTGGATTTGGTTAATACCGTTCAGTTGGTATTCCACTGGATCTTCAATGGTGATGATTTTTTTTTCGGGAGAGTTGATTTGAGATAAAGCAGCGTAAAGTGTCGTTGTCTTACCACTACCGGTGGGTCCTGTAACAAGTAACATTCCATATGGCATGTGGATAATTTTAGAGAAATCCTCCTCTGCCTTTTTGGGAAAGCCTATCTTTTCCAGAGAAAATACGATGGTGCCGCGATCAAGGATCCTTAATACAATGCTTTCTCCGTAAAGCGTGGGTAAGGTGGAAACACGAAGGTCGATATCTTTGCCCATGATCTTCAATCGGATACGGCCGTCCTGCGGCAAACGTCTTTCCGCGATATTCAGTTTCGCCATGATTTTGATTCTGGAGATAACCGCCGCCTGGATTTGTTTGGGCGGCGATTCCTCGTTATGCAGGATTCCGTCTACCCTGTATCTTACGGCCAGGTTCCCCTCGAAGGGTTCTATATGGACATCGCTGGCTCCTTCTTTGATGGCCCGGCTGATGATGAGGTTCACCAGCTTGATAACCGGGGCCTCGGAGGCCATATCTTTCAAACTGTCCGGGTCTTCTCCCTCTCCGCCTGACATCACTTCCATCTCATTATCCGCTATGCCGTCAACGATCTGTTCCATAGCGGAGGCCCCTGTCCCGTATTGTTTTTCGATGGCGTCAAGGATCTCCGTCTCGAGGGCAAGGCAAATCTTTATTTCATGTTCAAGGATGAGGGAGAGGTCGTCCAGGATATCGGCTCGGAAAGGATCTGCCATGGCCATGGTAAGGAGGTCTTCTTCCAGTTTCACTGGGAATATCTTGTGCTCTTTCAGAAATTTGATCTGAATTTTATCACCCAGGTTTGGGATATCTTCTTCCGGAATTTCTGGAATTTTGACCAAGGGGATGTTCATCCGTTTGGAGAGAAGGTCAAGGAATTCATCCTCATCGATGAAGCCCATCTCAACCAGTTGTTTTCCCCGGGAGCTTCCCATGGCAGGCAGGGCAACGGCCTCTTCGATCTGCTTTTTGGAGACTTTCCCTTCCCGCAGCAGCATTTCTTCGATGGT
>JAJDAS010000070.1 GCA_029261755.1 Nitrospinia bacterium | reverse complement strand
ATTCATTTGCCTCTCCTTTAAAAAAAAGATAGGCAAAAATAGTAATCTAAAATTCAAATCGATGCAGGTCGTTATTTATTGTAACTTGCTGATTTTTAAAGTATTTAAACGATTTTTTAAAAAAACGTTGGGACACTATTGCCATAGGTTAAAAAGAGAAAACCTTTATAAACCACAAAATATGGACACTGATTCAATATGATTAAAAACAAAAATCATAAAAAATCTGTGGAAATCTGTGTCAAAAAAAACTTTTTCCAAACACTAAAGTATTACGCAGTAATAATTTTTTTGTCATAACGGGGACAAGGAGTTTATGTTGGCAACAATATTTGTTGCGCAACAAATATTGTTGTGTTAAATTAATTGAGACCGTGAAACTTATTTTCCAACGGAGGCTTTATATGAAAGAACTGCTTGAAGATTTAACCAGGTCGGAATTGAAAGTTTTGGCTGTTCAGCTTGGCGGCAAGAGTTCCGTCGCCGACTTGCTAAGTGTAAATCGATCCAGTGTTACACGGTGGTCCACTAAAGAGTTGCCGGATACGAATAATCGAATCCGGATTACATCCTTAGTCCTTGTTTTGCAGAGCCTGCATAAAGTTTTTGAGCCGGAGACTGCGAAACAATGGCTTCTGGGAATAAACGCATTTTTGGGAAACCAGAGGCCTGTTGACTTTATTAGACAGGGGAGGATATCCGAGGTTATAGCGGCAATAGAGCAAACAGATTTAGGGGGCTACGCTTAGCAATGGATTTTTACAGGGTTTTCGTTTGGGATGGAATATCAGAAGAAAGCGGACTAATGAAAAATTTGCATCCACCCAGGGAAAGGCAGGGAGCGGGACGCCATGATATACCTGATAAAGAAGGGGTTACTTATTGCTCAAAATCCCCCGTCTCCGCCATTGCAGAGATGCTTCAAGGCTTTAGGGGCTCAACTATTACCAATAAAGTTTTTTCACGCCCGGATGGCAAGGTCCGGGCTTTAATACGGTTAGAGATTGGGAAAGACGTCAAATTGATGGATTTGAACGACCCGAAGACCCTTTCAAAATTTAAGTTGAAGCCGTCCCAAGTTGCCTCTATGCAGAGAACTACAACTCAAAATATATCCCGGTTGTTGTTCGATAAGGGCGTTAATGGTTTCACATGGTGGTCAATACTTGAAGCTTCGTGGGTCAATGCCACATTGTTTCAAAGCCGTATTGTAAAATATGTAAATGTAGTTGGAGAAGTACTCCCCTTAGAAACCAAATTACCTGAAGTTGTTGAAGCGGCAAAAATACTAAAAATACAAATAGAGACATAAACTACTTTCTTCTAAGGAAAGGCAGGAAAAATACAAAATAAAAAGAAACAGAAAAGTTTTTTCCTGTAGTTCATATATTCCTAAGAAAAAAACCTTTTAAATAAGGAGAATGAAAATGACTGAGCTGCCGAAACCAAACGTACTCGTAGTAGACGACACGGAAACCAACATCGACATCGTTTTAGAGACGCTGGAAGAAGATTATGAACTCAGCGTCGCAACCAACGGAGAAGAGGCCCTGGAAATTGTAGAGTCCGATCCGCCGGACATCATCCTTCTGGACATCATGATGCCTGGGATAGATGGCTACGAAGTATGTACGCGCCTGAAAGCCGATAAAAAAACTAAAAAAATACCGGTGATATTTTTAACTGCAAAGAGCGAGGTGGCCGATGAAATGAAGGGCCTTAAATTGGGAGCGGTGGATTACATTACAAAACCTCTGAGCCCTCCCATCCTCCAAGCAAGAGTAAAGACGCAACTGGCCCTTTATGACCAAAATAGGGCGCTGGAACACCAAGTATTGGAGAGGACCGTGGAAATCAGGTCCCTCAACAAAGAAATAGAAGATACCCAAAAAGAGGTTGTTTTCACCATGGGCGCCATCGGTGAGACCCGTTCCAAGGAAACCGGCAACCATGTGAAACGGGTTGCCGAATATTCCAGGGTCTTTGCCCTTCAGTATGGGATGGATGCAGAGGAGGCGGAGCTTATTAAAATGGCCTCCCCTATGCACGATATCGGGAAGGTGGGCATACCGGACAGCATTTTAAATAAACCGGCACGGTTTACGCCCGAAGAATTTGAGAAGATGCAAGCGCATGCGCAGCTCGGTTACGACATGCTCAAACACTCCACGCGGCCCATACTTAAAGCCGCTTCCACTTTGGCCTACGAGCATCATGAAAAGTGGAACGGCAAAGGCTATCCAAGAGGGTTGAAGGGTGAGGACATTCACTTGTACGGCCGCATCACCGCCATCGCAGATGTTTTCGATGCACTGGGCAGCGACCGTTGTTACAAGAAAGCCTGGCCGGACGAAAAAATATTTTCTCTTTTTAAAGAGGAAAAAGGGGAACAGTTCGATCCAAAGCTGGTAGATATCTTTTTCGATTGTCTGGATGAGTTTCTAAAGATCAGGGCGGAATATAAGGATGTTCATTAAAACGCTTTGGTTCAACGTTCCAGGTTCAGGGGTTCAAGGTTACTCGTTCCCAAGCTCCAGTTTGGGAACGGGATTGCAAGGGAAGCTCCAGCTTCCCGTCTTAGTTACAAGACATAATAATTTAACGCAGAGATCGCGGAGGACGCAGAGGAAGACCAAAATAGGTTCAAGGTTCATAGGTTCAGGGTTCAAAGTTAGAAAACAATAAAACGGTTTTTCTTGTCACTCGTTACTTGTCACTCGTTACTATTTTTTTAAAAGGACAGGCTAATATGCCGGAAGATAATCAAAAAACAATCCTGGTTGTTGACGATGAGGAAACCAACATTGATATTCTTCTCGAAGCGTTAGGTGAAGATTATGACGTAAGTGTGGCCATGGATGGCGAAGGCGCCTTGGAAAACGTGGAGGAAGAGCAACCCGACTTGATCCTTCTGGATGTGATGATGCCCGGAATGGACGGATATGAAGTGTGTCAAAAACTTAAAGCCGATTCCAACACATCGCAAATACCCATCATATTTATCTCAGGCAAAGATAGCGTTGAAGAAAAGAACAAGGGGCTGGAGTCAGGCGCTGTCGATTACATAACGAAACCCTTCAACGCTTCTCAGGTGTTAGATACGGTGAAAAAGCATATCTAACTCTTTGGTGTCTGCTCAGCGCAATTCAACCGTTCTAATTAATCACATAAACAAAATAATCAATAGCTGCCCTGAAAGGGCAAAATTCCATAGCCCAGGGTTGCGGCATGTATACTAAAACCAATTTGATTTTCGGTTTTTAAAATCAAATTTTGGTTGCAGTTAATGCTTAGCAATTGATTTAGCCAATTTTTAAGATACCGAAAACCAATTGCGGTAGAGTATAAAAAACGCATGCCTTAACCGCTGGGCTATGGTATGTAACCCCTTCGGGGTAAAATTGAATTGTTTTTATTTGAAAAATACGCTGAATAGCTACACTCTTCTTTTACATAATCCCCCCAACCCATGAAAAACTTTTTTGCCGAACCCGGCTTTTTAGGAACCCATGGCTCCATGGGAGCTGATCTCAGCTTCCTATTAGCTATTTTCTTTACAGGGTTTTTTCTCTACGCTTGGCGTCTGGCGAAAAACCATAAGGGAAACACCCACCATACCCTTACACTTTGGGGCATGCTGTTAATGCTGGTCTATTTTTCTGGCTATTATTTAATTCGGGACCTGGGTGTTCTGGCCTTGGAAGGCAGGGAAGGATTTGGTGGAGGAGATTTCCTATATAGCTATGCTTTTATCCCGATTTTAACAGTACATGTCTTTTTGGCATCCGTAGGGATTTTTATTGCCTTTTACATGATCAACCTTGGTTTTAGGGCTTCTTTCCTGGTACAGGGGAAAAGGGTTTTAAAAGAAGAGGAACTCAGGATAAAACAAAAAGATTTTTATGTTTCATTGGCATCGTTCCTTGTTTTTTTTGGGATAGTGGCATTGATCCGGTGCGCCACTCTCCGTTGCATGATGGTTTACGTCATTGGTTTTCTTCTTGTCTCTTTGGTGTTCATTTTTGAAAAATTTATGGAAAGAGTTATACCCATAGGCGCAAAAAGACATAGAGTTCTTGGGAAAATAACCATGCTCATGTTTGTTTCAATTCTTATTACCAGCATGATGACCTATTCCCTGCTTTACATTTTTTATGCGCCAACACTTTCAGGGCATTGAGGTCATTACCATTCTCTCTCCTAAAAAAACATTAATCCCAAAAATAATCAAAACTGTAAGAAATTGTGATGCCTATGTTGGATTGCTTTGGTGTATTGCGTCCGCTTAAAGTACTGGCAACCTGCAAGGTCACGGCAACATCTTTTTTTGGTTTGATCGTCACCCCGCCCCCAACCGTAACGGCATCCTCTTCCGTCTTTGGCAAAATAGTTGTGGGAAGTCCTGCTGAGCCGACTCCATCCATGGCATCTCTCATCTGGCAAAAAAACCTAACAATCAAATAAGAGCTGATGGCGTATCCGGTATCCAGGTAGAGTTCATATTCGTCGGAAGGGTCACCACTACGAAAACGGTAAGCGCCTTCAAAATCCACATAAAACCGGTCCCAAAACTTCCCAAAGAGCAGGCGCATTTCAAAGTCGGTTTGACCATCCCCCGGAGAGTTAATCTCCTTAGCATCGTAACTCCCAGGCCACTTAATACCCACCTGAGCGGCGGCGTCCACGAAACCATGGAAAAAGTGATGCTTTAGCTTCAGCCATCCGTCACCGAATCCAGCCTGTGAATCCTCATCACCCGTAAAATTCCGGCTAGATTTAAACCCTTTAAATCGTATGCTCGCCTCCCAATCTTCGGTAAAGCCATAAGTCACATCGAGAATACTATCGTAATTTACCACATTATCCGGAAGGTCAAATTTTTCTTTATCGGTGTTGTAAAACTGATCAAACTCCGACATAAATTGGGACAGGCTCACAAGAACCTCCCCTTCCACCACAGTCCATGGGCCTGCCACTGCTTGATGAGGGGAAAATATCTGTAAAAAAAAGATCACCGTGCAAGCAAGTTTTTTCATCGATCCAGTCGCCACCTGGTAAACATGTAGTAGTAAATGGAGATCATTCCGAGAGGGTCTCCGCCCTTTTCATACCGAATAAGATGTTCCTTCGCAATTATCTCTTTTAACTCTGCTCTAATTTTCTTCAGTTTTTTTCGTTTCAGGCGAGTTTTCCCGGTGTGGCACTCCGAACATGGAGGACCAGGCAGCGGCTCCACGGCCTTTGTGGGCTGGCCGTTGAAAAGAGCTTTGCCGATTTCGATTTTATCATTTATCGGAATATCCTTGAAATGATCCGGTATTGGAGGAGGAACAAGGGTCCCCGACGCTGCCGCCAAACCCGGCAATAGGAGCGCTATGAAAAGAAATAGGAGTTTTGGCATTTTAGGTAGCTATTCAGTGTGTTTTTCGTTAATGATATGGATAATGATCTTCTCGTTCCCAGGGGCCTCCCTGGGAATGCATTCCGCGAGGCTCCCGCCTCGCATAATTTCCTCACTGGGCTTCGGTTTCCACCAGGGTTAACGAACTCTATCGTTAAAACATCTCTCTGATAAATACTGGAGGCAGAGCCTCCAGGCATGGATTCCCAGGCAGAGGCTGGGAACCAGAGGGTACCGGCTAAGCATCATGGTATTTCGCCCGTATGCCCTTGAACTCTTCCTCAATGTCTAAAAATGCTTGCACCACTTCCGGGTCAAAGTGAGCCCCAATCCCTTCCATTATAATACTTTTAGACTTTTCATGCGAAAAAGGTTCTTTGTAAATTCTTCTTGACGTTAAAGCGTCGTAAACATCTCCCAAAGCCAGAATCCTGGCTGCTAATGGAATGTTCTCTCCCGCAATGCCTTTAGGGTACCCGGAGCCATCCCATTTTTCATGATGTGCCCCTGCCACTTCACGCGACACTGTGAAAAAATCAGGTCCCTGGAGAATTTCCTCACCAATGGCTGCGTGGGTTTTCATTATTTTGAACTCTTCATCATTCAGTTTTCCGGGTTTAAGAAGTATCTTGTCTTCAATACCCACTTTGCCAATATCATGGAGAGGCGCGGCTTCAAATAATTCCTTGATCCATTCTTCGGTTATCAAGGAAGCATATTTTTCCGATTTGCCGAGTTCCCTCGCCAGAACCTCCGCGTAATAGGCCATGCGAACCAGGTGCTCTCCCGTTTCCGGGTCTCTCTTTTCCGCTAACTCCGCCAGCTTATGCATAGCAATGGTGCGCGTAGATCGCACCTTTTCTCGCGAGTCGGCAAGAGAGTCGGTCAAGGTGTTGAAGGTGCCGGAAAGCTCGTTAAGCTCTTTGATATTATTCACAGGCGCCAAATTTACATCCAAATTGTCGGTTTCAATCACATGGTTCATGGCCTTAATCTGTGAACGTATAGGTTTAGTTATGGCATGGGAAAGTATCATGCCCAGTATGGAGGCCACCAGAAAAGAGACTATTGAAAAGGCGATCAAGTTTTTCAAATGCTCGCGAGATTCACTCCTGAACTTTGTCACCGAATAATCCAGTTCCAGCAAACCAACCACCTCCCCTTCTGAATCCTTAATGGGTGCGTAAGCCGATATCCATTCACCGTGTTGATCAGTATACAAAGGAGTGAAAACAGATTTTCCGTCCCGGAACACGAACAGCATTCTTTCTGTGAGTCTGTACCGGTTGCCTATATATGGAACGGTGTCTGTCATTACTACAAATTCGGTATGGTCGTCTATCCTTCGCAGGGTATAAATTGGGGATTCTATTGAATTAGATTCTTTAACCTGTTGAAGTAAGGACCGGATTTCCAGAAATACAGGGAGATCAACGTCTTCCGATGCAACTATCTCTTCATGCTTGTCGCCGTCAATCATTAAGGCGGCCGTCTGTACTATTCCAAGTAAACGCAATCCGAGATCTTCTTTGATGGTGCGGTTTCGGTCATTATGGATGCGAAGGCCTGTTAAAAGGATGGCCAAAAGGATTATGAGCGCCGTAAACACCATGAGGCAGCTCGATAGAGGAAATCCCTTTGCTCCTTTTCGGGAATCATTAGATTGTGCAGGGTTTTGTAATGTCATAAAAAAACTTCTAATTGAAAGGGTATTACTTCTTAAAAACTTAAAAACCAAGGCAATTTAACCACTAATTTCCACTAATAAACACTAATGAAATCTTTTAAAATTAGTGGAGATTAGTGAGAATTAGTGGTTAAAAAGTTTTTTGTTCTTCTGTAATCCCTCCTTGCCCATATTGTGCAAAAACTATATTATAAAACGATGGTAAACGAAAGCCCAAAACCCACCATCCTTGTAGTAGATGACACCGAAACCAATATCGACATCCTCGTGGACGCCCTCGAAGACGTCTACGAAGTCAGCGTAGCCATGGATGGCGAAAGTGCGTTGGAGATTGTGGAATCCAATCCCCCCGACCTGATCCTCCTGGATATCATGATGCCCGGCATGGACGGCTACGAGGTTTGCAGACAACTAAAGGCAAATGATACCACAAAAAACATCCCCATTATATTTCTGACAGCCAAGGCCGAGGTATCGGACGAGACCAAAGGGTTGGAGCTGGGGGCAGAGGATTATATAACGAAGCCCATTAGCATTCCCATTGTCCGGGCAAGGGTGAAGACCCACCTTTCGCTTTTACATGCCCGAAAAAATCTTGAAATGCAAAACGATGAGCTGCGCGAGGCAGCCGAGCTTCGTGAAGATATCGAACGAATCACGCGCCACGACCTGAAGACGCCTCTCAACGCCATGATCAGCCTCCCTCCCCTCCTCATGATGGAAGGCAATTTAACGGAGGATCAGCAGGAATCCGTCAAAATGATTCAGGACTCCGGTTACAAGATGCTGAGGATGATCAATTTGTCTCTGGACCTTTTTAAAATGGAGAGGGGATTATATCCGTTTAATCCCGTGGAGGTAGACCTTTTGAAGCTTGTTCGAAATATCATTGCGGAGACGGAGGATATTATTAACTCCAAAGAACTCTCGGTGATTATTTCCATCGAAGGAAAACCCCTCGAAACAAACGATACGTTCATCATCCAGGCGGAAGAGCTTCTTTGCTATTCCATGCTGGCGAACCTCATTACCAATGCCTTGGAGGCTTCGCCCGAAGGGGAAACGGTTTCCATTGCCGTGGACAAAAAAGGAGCTTCTTCCATTCGCATTCTGAACCAAGGGGTGGTTCCGGAAAACATCCGGAATACGTTCTTCGATAAATATGTCACTTCAGGCAAGATAAGCGGGACCGGGCTGGGAACCTATTCGGCCAAACTTATCGCGGAGACGCAAAAGGGAAGCATAGGGATGGAGACGTCTGAAGAAAATGGAACTACTGTAACAGTGGGTTTTTCTGGATAGAGTGTTCATCCTGATGCCCCAATATTTCGTTTAACTTCTTTTCAAGAACAGCGGGGACCAAGGGCTTCACAAGGTAATCAGTAACGCCTTTCTCAATGGCGAGAGTGACATTTTCCTTAAATCCTTCCGTGGTCAGCATAAGAAATGGGGTTCCTTTGTATTTATCTTGCTCACGCGCCTTTTCCAAAAATTCGATTCCTGTCATCACCGGCATGTTCCAGTCACAGATAATGAGATCGATGTTTTGGTTGTCGAGAACATCCAGCGCCGCCCTACCATTATTTGCCGTAACAATGTTGATATAGCCCAGCATTTTCAGCGAGCTTTGAACAATCTTCTGCATATCTTTCTGGTCATCCACGACCAGGATTTTAAGATTTTTTTTAGAAGGCATTTCTTACAATTCCCTTAAACCATATTTAAAAAGCATTCCCCTTTAGTATCTTTCTCAACCATTCTAATATGTTTTTGTACCATGAGCAACCAACAGGTTAGTCGTCAGGATATGCACTGAAGGTTGGAGGCGGTAGGGGTTTTTGTTTAAATTAAAAAAAATACACCTCAAATCTGAAATCACCAAATCTAAAATCTAAAATATTTATTGTTAGTGTCCATTAGTGGTTAAAACTACTTTCCAGGCAGCGTAAAAATGAAAAAGGCGCAGGATTCAGGATGATTTTCATCGTTAATTGAACCGAAGAGGGCTTCCACGATA
>JAJDAS010000069.1 GCA_029261755.1 Nitrospinia bacterium | reverse complement strand
AGAACAACCAGCCGGATATGACCTGGGTCTTTCTGTTAACGAGGGAGAAGCGGTAAAGATCATGACAGGCGCCATTATGCCGAAGGGCGCCGATACAGTGGTTCAGGTGGAACATACGCTTACTGGTGAAAACGGTACCGTTCTAGTACAGAAGGCCCCAAAAAAATACGGGCTGAACGTCCGGCTCCAAGGCGAAAATATCCAGGAGGGAGAGATTGTTTTAAAGCGGGGTACGGAAATTTGCTCTCCACAGATAGGGTTGCTTGCATCCTTGGGGTTATCCCAAATTTCCGCATATCGAAGTCCCACGGTGTCCATCCTTGCGACAGGGGACGAGTTGGTTGACCTGGACGTTGCGCCTGCACCCCATCAAATTGTTAATACCAACAACTATTTGCTCGCCGCCCAGGTTTCTGATTGCGGTGGAATGCCGGTTGACCTTGGCATCGCAAAAGACAATGAAAAGGATATAGAGGAAAAATTGCTGCAAGGCTGCCAATCGGATATTTTAATATCTTCCGGTGGAGTTTCCGTCGGGAACTTTGACTTTGTAAAAATGGTGTTAGAGCGGCTTGGGAGCGAACTTACTTTTTGGAAGGTCGCAATTAAACCTGGAAAACCTTTAGTCTTCGGAAACCTCCACGGAAAACTTTTTTTCGGCCTGCCCGGGAATCCAGTGGCCTCCTTCATAGCTTTTCACCAGTTTGTAAGACCTGCTCTGCGTAAGCTGGGAGGATTTCACCAATTCCACAACCAATATGTGCAGGTCCGGCTGAAGTCCGATTATTTCAGAAAAATGGACGGAAGAACGGTTTTTGTTTCTTCTCGCATTCAGCAATTAGACGGACATTACATCGCTGACCCTCTCCCCAGTCAAAGCTCCGGGAACGTAAAATCCTTGTGCGACGGCAATGGGTTCATTGTGCTTGCGGGAGAAAAATCTTCCTACAAAAAGGGAGACAAGGTTCGGGGTTTTTTATACTAAAGAAGTCGAATTGATCTTTGCCGACAATTCAAAGTTAAACAATAAATTTCTAAAATATTGGGAGCAATATAAATGAAGGCCGGAATTCTGACAGCCAGCGATAAAGGTTCAAAAGGCGACAGGGAAGATGTATCCGGGGCCAGGGTCCGGGAAATTCTCGAAAAAAGCGGATTTAAAATTGTGGCTTACCAAATTATTCCCGATGAACGAGAGTTAATTAAAAAGAAATTGATTGAATGGAGCGACGGACTGTGCCTGCCTCTTATTGTCACCACAGGTGGGACCGGCTTGAGTGATCGCGATATCACCCCTGAAGCTACCGGAGAGGTACTGGAAAGAGAAATTCCTGGATTCGGTGAGGCGATGAGGGCAGCAGGTATGCAACATACGCCCTATGCCATTCTCTCACGAGGAAAGGCCGGCACCAGGGGGAAATCTCTGATTATCAATCTGCCGGGAAACCCCAAAGCTGTAGAAGAAAACCTGAACACTGTTCTTCCGGTAATAGACCACGCCATAAGAAAAATCTTAGGCGACCGGGAGGATTGTGCCTCTTTGCGGGAAAAGGTATAATGTAACTGTCTGGCTTGAAATATTAACCAGATGTTTTCTTAAGAAACTATTGGTTTGCCATCCATTACTTTTAAATTAATAAGGAGTTAAGATATGTTTGGACTTGGAATGCCGGAACTCATCATCATCATGGTGATCATCATGGTTTTATTTGGTGCGAAACGTCTCCCTGAGATTGGCTCGGGACTGGGGAAAGGGATCAAAAATTTCAAGGCATCTCTAAAGGAAATGAAGAAAGAAGAGTCTGAAGATGCGTCTGAAGAAAAAGATGTAAAGACTATTAAAGAAAATCAGTAGACTCCATGCGCTATCCCTCCTCGCATAAATTTCTTTATCCACCTAAACTTTTCACATTACCTTGCCAGCATTTTTTCTTTCAGGGTAAAGTTCCTCGGCTTTCTTGAAGTTTTCATCAGCTTCTTTGGCTTTCCCTTGGGCCTTAAGAATCATCCCTAAATGGTAATGCTTATTTGATAGGCTCTCTTTTTTCTCGCTGGAGGTGAGCTTAATAGCCTCTTTTATATTGGTTATTGCCTTATCAAGTTTCCCTTGCTTGTAGTAGACCCATCCGAGGCTATCTAGGAAATGTTCATTCAAGCTTGGGTCCTTTGCCATTCCTTTTTGGAGCACATCTTCCGCTTCGTCAAGGTTTTTGCCCATTTCAGCGTAGAGGTTGCCAAGTCCATTATACGCATAGGCAAAATCTGGAGCTAATTTCAAAGCTTTCTTATATTCTGTTTCAGCTTCTTGCATCTTTTCCTGATTTTCGTAGACGTTACCCAGGCTGTAGTGTAAAATCGGGTCTGATGGCTTGATTTCCAGTCCTTTTTTTAAGTTTTTTTCGCTTTCCACAAGATTGCCCTGTGTAAGATAGAGGCTGCCTAAGCTTGAGAAACCCGCAAAAAACGGATCAAAGCCCTGGTCTTTTCTTGTTCTTCCTTCCGTCATTTGTACGAAATAGGGGATTGCCTCGTTATACTTTTTTTCTTGCACAAGGGTGTTCCCAAGCTGGAAGACAGCAGCCGACATTTGGGGGTCCAGGTTAATAGCCTTCTCAAATGCTTCTTTTGCCTGTTTAAATTCCTCTCTACTGAAATAAATATTTCCTACATTGTAGTGGGCGAGTGCCATCTTTGGATTTGCCTGCAATGCCTTCGTATAATGTTCAAGGGCTTTTTCTTCATTTTTTTGTTGTTGATAAAGATTTCCCAAATTGTTTAAGGCCATAAAGTTGCCCGGATCTTTGGATAGAATAAACTCCCACTCTTTCCTGGCTGCTTCCAGATCACCCTTTTGAAAAAAAACGTGGCCCAGCATATGATGAGCCTCCGATTCAGGATTGAGTCTGATCGCTTCTTCCCATTCCTTCACCGCCTTTTCCGTTTCCCCGATGGCAAGGTAATCCATGCCAAGTTCATAATGTACAAACGCCTCTTCCATTTTTAGAGAAGGGTCCTCTTCCGCTCCTTTGCCACAAGCCCAGGTAAATAGAAAAAGAAAAAGGCAAGAAGCCCAGGTAACTCTTTTGGAATGCTTTTCTATCATTCAGAAACCCTCCTTTTTATATAGAAAAAAGGCCCTGGATGTGTTTATCCAGGGCCCTTTTTTGTTGAAACAATCAAACAACTGTGGGTGTTTATTGAATCCAGTTTTGCATCGTAATACCAGCAGAAACTAACCCAAGCGCACCTGTACCGACCTTCGCGTGATAGTTTGTTCGAAGGTAAGCAACCGGATACACGAAACCGGTTGGAGCGGTACCCTCTAGATGCACGTAAATCGCTCCGGCTTGTATTGCTCCAGAAGATGTAATGGTAACGGTGGCTCTTTTTTGGTTAGTGGTGCTGCCAAAAAGTAAACTTTGGTCGGAATAAGAAAGGAACGTATAATTCGGGCCTACAGTAGCCGTATGAGTAGTAGTAGCTGTCAACGTGTTAGTGCCAAAAGCACTAGATGAGCTACCTGGATCTTCATTGTTAACATAGTTGATGTTAATTGTCGCTGCTTCACTGGCCATGTTGGCAACCGAAATCATGGTTTTGTCAGAGGCTCCGAAGTGGGCAACCATGGGGACATGGAGAGTTTCGGCCGTCGCAGCTTTGATACCGAATGTTATGGCTAACATAACCATAAAAAGGATTAACTTTTTCATTTTATCTTTTTCCTCCTAAAATTAAATGATTCAATCATAAAAACATCGAAATAAAAATTGCTCTTGAATATATAGCTTACTGCTCCCAGTTGTCCACTGTATACCATCCTACAAGTCCTGGCGTCAGAGCAGAGACTGTTGTAGTCAATCCATCCCAAGTCCTCGACAAATAAATTGCAGGATAGGAAAAGCCGCTCGGAACGCTTCCGTTTAAGTGAATAAATAAAGCACTAACCGATACCGGGCCGGCTCCAACACCATCGATACCAGTGCCATCGGCGCTGGCAGGACCAACGAAAGGCTGATTAGTTCCAGAAGTCTGGACTGAGACTCGAGCGAGCTTCAAGATTGTTGTAGAAGACCAAAAATTGCTGTCCACAGTGCGAAGAGATCGGACCGTACTCCCTGCAATGGTGAAAGTTTGTGTCGTAGCAACAGTTAATGTGTTACTTAAGTCAGTTGTAACATTCGGACTAAATGTAACGACTACATCCATAACCTGATCAGACAGGTTCTTGATACTGAACTGCGTATAGTCGGTCGAACCGCCATAGTGTGCTGCCACAGGAATAATTACCTGCTCAGCCGAAACACCTTTCACCCCTATCATGGTTACAGCAAATGCCATAAAAATGTATACTAATTTCTTCATCACCCTTTTTTCCTCCAAATATAATTTTATAAATACGTTAGTAAGTAAACGTTTATTTCCCCTCGGAAATTGAAAGTTTTTATTGTTTTTTAAATCACCACCTTTCCTAATTAAAAATGATTTTTATATAATTTTTTTCTATTAACTCAGATTAGGTTGATATTTTATAACACAGACTTTTAATTTGTCAAGGAAAAACTATAATTATTTTTTTAATAACTTTACGGTTTTTTTATCAAAACTCTTAATAAGGGCACTTACAGTAACTATGTTTTCCAGGTGCTTCAATTTGCAAAGTGCTTATTTGCTAAGTTCTTGTCTGAAAAATCTGCATTTTGCATAGTCTTGAAAGTACCCATAAAACAGCTACCATTTCCTTGGCAAGCTAATATAGCACAAAATGACGAAAAATTGCTACTCTGGGGATCAAGTTTTTACGACATGCCCCAGCCTGTTTTGAAATTCACAGGCATTCTCCAATTAAATCGTAGGGGCTTGCACTATTCGTAAGCCGGACACTTCTCAGTTCCCCAGGCGTTGCATCACTTTTATCCAGGTACACTACTCCGTCAATCTCAGGAGCCTGGGAAGCCAATCTCCCTTCCAGTAAGGGTAGTTGGTCGCCTTCACCTGCTCTCAAGAAATGTCCAAATCCGTCTATCAGAACCTCTTTAGTAAAACCAAACAACTTTTTATTCTTAAAGAGAGAAATCCCTCTTTGTAACTCCAGGATTTCCTCCTGCCTTTCCTTTTTTACCGAAGAGGGTACCTGCCCAGGCATTTCAGCAGACTTCGTACCTTTTTCTCGCGAAAAGGTAAAAACGCCCAGTCGGTCAAATTCCATTTCCTTGACAAATTTGAACATGCGCTCGAAATGCTTTTTTGTTTCTCCGGGGAAGCCCACGATTAGTTCGGAGCGTATGGTAATCCCTGGAACGGATTTCTTTAGGTTCCCCACAAGTTTTATGATCTCTTTCTCGGTTTCTTTTCTTCCCATTGCTTTTAAAATGTCATCGTGGATATGTTGGATGGGGATATCGATGTATTTGCAAATTTTTTCGGATGAGGCCATGGTTTTAATCAATTCGTTTTTCACCAAAGCGGGGTTGCAATAAAGCAGCCTGATCCACCGGATTCCCTCAATCTTTTCCAATTCTTTTAAAAGGAGGCATAAATCGTTTTTTTGCCCAAGATCCGTTCCATAAAGGGTTGTGTCCTGGGAAACGATATTCAGTTCCTTCACTCCCTGTTCGGCAAATGCTTTCGCCTCCTTGACGATGGAATCCATGGTACGGCTTCGGTATTTTCCTCGCAATTGGGGAATAATGCAAAATGTGCACCAATTTGAGCAGCCTTCGGAAATTTTTAAATACGCACTGTGCCTTGGGGTGGTGAGAAATCGGTTTTCTCCGCTTTCCGGCGGTAAATCCGGATCATCAACCCAGATTTTTTTTTCTTGTAGGTCAAAGCGTCTATCTATCTGTTTTTTTTGCAATATTTGGCTGACATTGCCTAAGCTGGAGGTCCCAAAAAGAAGGTCAATCTCTGGAATCTCCGCCAAAAGTTCCTCTTTGTATTTTTGTGATAGACATCCGGTGACTACTAGGGTTTCGCAGGGGCCGTTTTTTTTGAATTCCGCCATCTGGAGTATAGTATCTACCGATTCCTCCCTGGCAGCGTCAATAAATCCACATGTGTTGACAATAATTATATCCGCCTCGGACTCCTTCGGAGTAACTTCAAAGCCTTTGTCCCGAAAACCTCCCAGAATGAACTCGGAGTCCACCCTGTTCTTAGGGCAACCCAGGGAGACTAAACCTACTTTTTTTCTTTTTCCCATAAAAAAAAATCCTTTAACCCACTACATTAAACTCTCGAACCCGGAAATGGGCGCCCAGTTCATTTTCGGCAATATCCTCACATTCCTTCACATCCATATTTTCCGGAACCCTTACCACCGACACAATCACCTTAGGCAGGACTTTCACTGATTCCCGGATAAAATCCTTCACCGCCTGATAAGATCCATTTCCGAATTCAGGTTTACAGAGCAGGTTGTATCTCTCTTCATTTTCCGCGTTCAAACTCACCGAAATCGTATCCACCAGTCCCTTCAAATCCGGGAGAATGTTTCGTTTATAGATCAGATTGCCATGCCCATTGGTATTGATCCTGACCCTTCCTCCTCTCTCTTTTACCCATTGGGCAACGGTTTTGATGAATTCGAGCCGTAGTGTTGGCTCGCCAAATCCGCAAAAGACCACCTCGTCATATTGGCCAGGATCTTCCATTCCCGCAATGGTCTCCTCGGCGGTGGGTTCCTTTTTTAAGCTCAAATCATACCCCGCCACCATGGGGTTTTTCGTACGATTACAAAATTTGCAATTATTGGTGCATCGATCCGTCACATTCACATACAGAGAGTTTCGGATTTTATATGTAATTTTCTCTGAAAAATTGTTTTCACCAAATCCGAAAAGGGTTTGTATGTTTGATAGCACTATCCTTCCTAAATCTCCGGGATGAATGCCTTTGATTTTCGCCAGTTTTTCCGATGTTTCCACAACAAAAGCCGGTTCGTTTCGTTTGCCACGCCTGGATTGCGGGGCCAGGTAAGGGCAGTCTGTTTCCGTTAAAAGCCGTTCCGAAGGTACTGCCTTTGCCGCCTCCCGGAGCATGCCGGCCTTGGGGTAAGTCAATGGCCCACCAAAAGATATGAAAAAACCCAGGTCAACGCACTTCAAAGCCAGTTCCCCGTCACCTGAAAAGCAATGGATAATCCCACCCAGTTCGCCCACTTTCTCTTCATTCAAAATAGGCAAAAGATCCTCCCAGGCGTCCCTGCAATGAATGATAATTGGTTTTCCCACCTCTTTTGCCAGTTGTATATGTTTTTTAAACAGATCTACCTGGACTTTTTTTGGTGAATAGTTCCTGTAGTAGTCCAGACCGGTTTCTCCGATGGCAACCACTTCCGACGCCTTGGAAAGTTTTTTTAGTTCTTTAAAATGGTGGTCCTCAATGCCTTTGGATTCATTGGGATGAATTCCCACCGCAGCACTGATGAAGGGGTGGCGGCTTGCAATTTGGATGGCCTTGGAACTTCCTTCGAGGTTGGACCCCACATTTAAAATATATGAAACTCCCGCATCCTTGGCACGCTGGATGGCTTCTTCCCTATCCTGGTCGAAGGGCTCCATTTCCAAATGTGCGTGGCTGTCTACAAACATATCTCGTGGTTTCCTTTTCGGATGTGTGTCAAAGCAGGACTTTTTTTTCCATTGACTTGAAAAATCTCTTTGTAGCCATTGGCAAAAGAAAAGCTATGAGGAGTGATTTACAATTAGATGTGTAAGGAAGGGTAAAATTGGGATCCGTGGAGGATGGGTAAGCTTTAAAATTTGGAAGACGGCTATCCCTCCAATTTGATGGCCTCATCAATCAACATGATAGGGATATCGTCCTTGATTTCGTATTTCAGCTTGCAAGCATCACAGATAAGTCCATCTTCATTTTCCGTTAAATAGATATCCCCTTTACACTTAGGGCAGGCGAGAATATCCAAAAGTTCTTTATCTAAGGCCATTATACAACCTCCTGTGAATCATTTTTTTGTGGCGAAGAGCCTACCAAGTGAAAGTAGGTTCATACATATGCCTCATTTGCCAATTGGCGTCTTTATAAGATTGAGTACCGCTCACATCATAGATGTGCCTTCCTTCCTTATCCAGACCTACGGACTTCCCCGCACGGTATTTTCCAACTTTGATCTGGCGGGCTCGATCAACTCTGTAATAGTCCGCCACATCCGCAGGTGGGATGTACATCCGATGCCCCATGGCAGCATTGTGGCAGGACTCACAGCCATAAAGCTTGGCCTGGTAGCCCGACTTAAATATTCCCGTCATTAAAAGGCCGCCAATTAACAAAACAGGGAGCACATAAATGGTTTTTTTGATAAATCCTTTCCTCATTTCCCTGATTTTCTTGAATGGAAAACCGATTCCCGGGATCCGGTGGAAGGGGATTTTATGAATGAAGGGAAGCAAAACGAGAAAAGCGGAAATGAGAATTGGAACTATGGCGGTCCAAATCAGAAGCTTCTTCTTCATACCCGTGAAAAACCAAAATGGCTGCCAGAAGATCAGAAAAAACCACTCCGGACCGGGAATGTATTCCCCCTCATCCGGTAGAGGGATCATTTCCGGCGCATCGTCGGGAATCTGATAGGTGCTGGATAAATAATAAAGAATCGCGAAAAAGATAATGGACACGGTTCCGGCCGACAAAACATGATGAGGCCACCAAGTCTTTTGCTTTTTCTCACTCTTTTCCTCTTGTTCGCTCATAGGGGTTCCTTCACTCCCAATCGCCTCACCATCCTAAAATGAGCCCAGAGCAAAAAAATAAGAATGATGGGAATCAGCCAGATATGGATGGCAAAACTTTTCTTCAGAGAAAAAATACTCAAAAACCAGGCTTTTTGCTCTTCACCCATAAATGGAATGGTTCCGAGCCAATCCGCCCAAATCACCAATTCCCAATAACTACGCCAATCCCACGGAAGAATAATCCCCGTGACCACGGCAAGAAATACTATAAAGTAAAGAAGAAGCCCTGACCACCAGTTCAATTCCCTGGGGCTTTGGTATGCTCTTCGGGTGATCACATTCACCATATGGATGAGCAAGAAAAAAAGCACAAAGGTCGAACTCCAGCGGTGAAGGTTTCTGATAAGCCCGCCGAAGGGAACTTCGTTGCATAAAATTTTGATACTATCCTGGGCCTCAGTGGGACTTGGCATATAGTAGAAAAGCATGACAAATCCGGTGAGAAATTGAATGGCAATGCATAGAAAAGACAACCCGCCAAAACAATACCAAAAATTTGCAAAACCGGGAATAGGGTAGGAAAGTTGGTTCTTGACCAGGGTTTTGACGCCTGTTCTTTCATCCAGCCAACCGATAATTTTTCTCATTATCTTCCTACCCTTCTTTTTTGAAAACCTCTTCGTCGATGGTCTCGGCCAGAAAATCTATTTTCCAGGAGTTGGTTTCTCGGTCAAGAGTCAAATGCATCAGGCTCGTTGAGTCCATGAATCCACCAAAGGCCGATGGGACCTTGAATCCTATTGTAACCTCTGCAACCTTCTCTCCGGCTTTGCTTGGCTGTTCTAAAATTCGGCTTTTCAGGACGGTGATTTCCGTATCCGGATCATACATCTCCGTCCAACGTCTAAACGAATCGGACTGAACGCTTTGGCTGCTGGAGTTGGTAAGCTTATGAGCCTCTTCCAAGGTACGTTTTCCACCACTTTGCAAATAGGAAAAAAATTTTTCCACCACCTGCTGAGGTGTCTCCGCTGGCAAAGTTGATTTTTCCGGTTCGGAGCAACCATTCAATGCAAAAACAACAAGAGAACTCAAAAGCAAAAATTTGTTGATCGTTTTTTTCAAAATGGCCTTTTTAAATATGAAATTTAGCATTATAAAACGTAACTTGTCGAGTTTAAAGATAATTAAAATATCACATTTTTTTGCTAATTGTACAGAAAACCATAGCAAACTTTCCAAAAAAAAGGGGCCAGGAATAACTCCTGGCCCCCGGAATTGCAATGGTACAATCAAAGGAAATTTAGATTGATGGCTCGCTACCCTCTTTCAAGGTGTTGCGTAGCTTGTTGGTGCCAATGATGAATTCCCTTTCTTCTTCATCTAACTGTATTTCCTGCTCGGAAACCTTGTCGTAATCACCTACAGCCAAAGAAGCAGTTTGGCCCGGAGGATCAACAAAGAAGGTTCCGCGCATTTCGAGATGGAGCGGTCCACAGAAATGCTGGCAGAAGAACTCATACTCACCAGCGTAAGTAGCTTCGAACTCCGCAACCGCGGACATTCCACGAACTCCGATTACAGAGGTTTTAGCTCCATAATGGCCGTATACGGTCAAACCCATGGTTACATCGGGGTTTTTGGTCAAACCGGCGGCTTTATCGATGTTCGTAAAGATCATCCTAACTTTAGCACCTTTAGGTACATGGACGAATCTTGGAACGTACCCGTAACTGAAGCCCTTGATGCGAACTTCATAAACGCCGTCTTTGGTCTTGACAACACCAGGCTTGCCGTTATCCCTTGGGGTATAATACCTTTTCGATCCTGCAAGATTCACAGGCTCAATGTAAGGCCTTACCTGGTCGTTATTGTTGTAGCGTTCATCTTTAAAGGATACATGGTAATCACCAAGGTCATATCCTTCAGAGAACATTTTTGCGCCCTGGCCGGTATTCCACCTCTGGATGAAGGTAGAGAAGATCATGCGGCCTTCGTGCGGCTCACCGTCAACCGGAATAATCTTAACTGATTTTCCGTAGGTTGCGCTGGATTCATCGATATCCTGCAACTCAAAGTTAACCGGGAACACCATACCGGATGGATTGAAAAGTCCGGTGGAGAACTTGTTCTGAGAAACATAGAAAGCATTATCCGGTGCAATGGAGTTATGTCCCACACGATAATGGATTGGGAACTCGTCAACCAACTGCATCCTGGTCAAGTCCACTTTAGAGGTGGAGTCGGAAACAAAACAACTAATATAGTCGTATTTACCCAGGGTGTCGTGCTGATTGTGAAGCGGACCGGCGCCTACCGGAATAACCTTGGCTACCTTGAGTTTTCTGATGTCGATAATGGAAAGGGTAGCGGAGAGTTTGTCACAGGTGGTGACGAAGCGGTTGTCCGGGCGAACATTGGTGCCGTGTGGATTTTTTCCAACAGGGATTTCTTTGATGAACTTGAAAGGATCCTGGGAAAACACCATTACCGCACTGTGGTAATAGTTACCAGCGAAGATATATTTACCATCTTTACCGGTATCCGGGTAGTCCGGAGCACTTGGGGCTGGTGGAACATCGATAACGGTGGTTGCCCCATCGGAAAGACGGAGTTTCAACATTTTACCAGTCAATTCACCCGTAGCAAATAGATACTTGCCGTTCGGGGTAATTGCCGCACTGTGGTGAACACCAAAAGGTTTCGGAAGAGCAAACAACCTCTCCGAAAAACCGGTTTGGAGGTTTACTTCCACAATGGTATCCGCGCCTTTGTCGCTAACGTAGAGATATTTACCATCCGGAGTACCGTTGTTGTTTCCGGCATTGGATCCACTGAATGGAAAGTTATGCAGATCCACACCGCAGAGGATATGTCGGAAGGTCCTCATACTGGGAATACCGATTACACCAATGGCGCCGTCGGTCCCGCCTGCATCATACAAAATAGCATAATCTCTCAAGGGAGCATCATTATACTCTTTCTCAATAACGTGCCAGTCCCTTTTGTCTTTATCCGTTAAATTAACGTCGTACGCATTTGCAGTAGAGAGTCCCATGCTGAGTAGCCCAAGCATAAATGCTCCTACTGTCATTAAACTGAGAAAACTTTTCTTCAAAAAAATCACCTCCCCTTATTAATCTACTTGTTCAGATTTAAAATAAACGCCAGCCTTAGCATCAGCCGCCAATCGTTTCATGAGATAATCGTTGGGATCCCAGGTATCGATCCTTCTGGCAAGCCATTTCCCATCTTTAGGCCAACCGTATACGGACACTAAGGTTCCGACTTTCAGGTCTTTGAACTTACTGAACACCCCTCTTTTGGCCGTCATAACATAACATTCCGGCTGAAGATGAAGGGTGAAGGTTTGAGGTTTCTTTTCAAACCTGATTTTGATTTCCATAGTCCTGTTCTTCGCATCAACTTTGGTCACATCCCCAACGTACATGGTATCGTCCGGCAAAGAACCTTCATAAGCCTGAGCTGTGGTAAGACCAGCAAGGGCAACCGCAAAACCTACCAGTAAAGCTAAAAATCTCGTCATTTTCAAGACTAATCACCTCCTTTAAAAAATTTTGTTATTGGTTTAAAAACTTTCTAAAAAGTAATATGCTAAAAAAAGACTTAACATTCTACCCTACATCTTGCCGTCTTGCAATAGAATCCGGGAAAAACTTCTCAAGCCGCTCTTCCAACTGGGAACAACCACTTACCAAATGCCCCGCAAACTCAAACATGCTTAAAGAACCTATGTATATACAAAAATGATGCCTGAACTCAAGAAGAGAAAAATATATTCTAACTATTTGATTTTAAACAAAAAATCACCTAAGATAAAAAACTCAGAAAGCACTCGGTTAAGGGGTGAATGTAACAATAATGTTGCACAAATTCACAAGAAGCTCCCTGGGAAAATGTAATATATCTTTTTTATCAGTCGGTTAGGCCAATAAATCCCAAACAATTAAGTGTAACAAGAATGTTGCACATAAAAACCGTTTTTTTGAATGGATAAATTTCATCAGAATACCCACGTTGTCTGCCCCATATGCTGCAACAATAGTGACTTTTCTCTGGAAATCAACGGTTTTGATATTTTCAAGTGTCAACGATGTGGACATGGATTTGTCTCGCCAAGCCCCTCGGTGGAACAATTAAAAGCAATATACGACACTGAAAAATCAGATATTTCCAACAGCGATTCTTTTCAATTGTTGGAAGCCTACCGGAAAGATCCCCCTGAAGTACATTTTTATTACAAAAAACAGCTGGACTGCTGCCTGGACATTCTTCGCAAAACAGGAACACAAAACCCTAAAATCCTGGACCTGGGCTGCTCTTGCGGAGTATTTTTACGCTGCCTGAAAGACCAAGGTTTTGCCAATATTCAGGGGATCGATATCAACCCCAAGGCTGCCGATTTGGGGAAAAGGGTGCTGGATGTTCCCATTAGCACAACGGCCCTTGAAGAGTTGGAGTCTTCTCAGAAATTTGATCTTATTATAGCCTTTGCCATTTTTGAACACGCCATTGACCCCATGGCTCTCTTGGGCAACCTCCAAAAACATCTTGAAAAAGGCGGGGTGATTATCTTCCTGGTTCCAAATTTCAACGGATTTATAAAAAATCTTATGGGAAAAAACTGGCTGTGGTATATACCGCCCTTTCATTTGCATTACTTCACTCCTGAATCAATCAAAAAGATGGTTCTATCGAAAGGCTTTTTGATATCCGAGTTGAGAACGGACAACTGGGGAACATACCTCTATCTGCTGGTTACTCTTTTGCTTGGGGCCAGGGTGATGCAGGGAGGGACCGGCAAAATGACGCTTTCTTACAGAACTATTTTAAGGATGGACCAAATACTCAGGTTTTTTCTTTTCCCAATTACATTCATTGGCAAACTTTTTCATAAAGAACCCCATATTGTAGGTATTTTAAAGAATGAAAACGGATAAAATCAGAAACATCTTCGTTAAGATCCTGAGAACCCTCCAAAACATTGAAATGCTGCCGAAGATTCTTTATACGGCATGGAAAGTTTACATTCTCAAGGATCGTGTGGTGAAACAAGCGGCTATAGCGATCACCTACGATTGCCTTTGCCAGTGCAAATTTTGCTCCGCGCAAAACCTTAAGGAAAGCAACAGGCAAACTTTGTCCACGGAGGATTTTGAAGTACTCATCGACTCTTTTGCCCGCCTGGGAACATTGTCCATTTGCTTCACAGGTGGAGAAACCTTAATGCACAAAGATTTAACAAGGCTTGTAAAACACGTCCGAAGCCGGAATATGTTGTGCTCCATCATCACCTCATGTGTCAGTTATTCCGATGCCCTTTGGGAGGAATTGAAGACTGCGGGGATCAATACCTTTTATATCAGTGTGGACGGTATTGGGGATAGGCACGATACTTTTCGGGGGGTTCCGGGGCTTTTTAAAAAAGTAGAGACGGCTATTCGAAGGTGCCGCGAACTGGATATAGAATTTTTCTTTAATGGCGTGGTCACAAACGATAATATTCGGGATGGCTCCATCTATGAAATCATTGAATATTGCCAGAAAGAAAATATCTATTTCATGATCCTCCACACCTCTGCCACGGGAAAGTATTCCGACCCTAAACACCTTTTGACGCAGGAAAACCTGTTGGAATTTGATAGGATTAGAAAGATGGACAATGTTTTTTGGGAAGGAGACGCAAATCTAAATAAGGTAGGTTGCCCGGCGGGAATTGAAGTGGTATTTGTTACCGCCTATGGAGAAATATTGCCGTGCCCCTTCATAGAGGTCTCTTTCGGCAATGTTAAGGAATCCAGGCTGGAAGATATCGTCAATAAAATGTGGTCCTACGATCTTTTTGGAAAGATCACCCCTGTTTGTTTGATGGGGGCTGACCGCCGGTTTTACGATGACTGGCTTGCGCCTCTTGACCCAAAAAATTTACCTGCGCCCATTGACGAGCATCCGGTACAAAAGACCTTGGGAAACCGGAAAAATCTTTGAATAGAAGCTGAGGCTAAGGCGGAGGAAAAGGCTAAGAAACAACATCAGCCATCGGCATACTGACCCATTAAACGATAATTTCTTATTGCTTCTTGCAAGATGTCTCCGTAAAATAAAGCTATGAGTAAAATTACTCTTGAAATAGACGACGATCAAAAAGCGATGCTGGATGAATTCTGTAATAGCGTTGGCAAAAAACCGGATGAATTTATTAGGGAATCTCTAAGGCGTCAACT
>JAJDAS010000068.1 GCA_029261755.1 Nitrospinia bacterium | reverse complement strand
CTTCATTCCCACTAACAAATTATTCCCGGTAACCTGAACGTAATCCTGGTTGGATATTCCAGTTAAGACCGGCACAAAGTTGATGTCCTTATTTTCCTTTAAAATGAGGATGCCTGATTGCCCCTGATATTCAATAATCGATGTAATTGGGACCGCCGTGACGTGCGGCGCGTCATCGAGAATAATCGAGGCCGAGGCTGAAGCGCCAACTCGAATCTTTCTTTCTAACTCAGAGGGTATGTTGATCTTTATTTTCACATCAAAATAAGAAGCGTTTTCCTTAATAGTTGCGCTGGAGGCAATTTCGGAAACAACCCCAGTTAAAGCTTTTCCTTTTAATATCTCAGCGCTTATCTTAACTTCTTGTCCTATTTTTATTTTGCTTATTTCCGATTCCGGTATTTCAATCTTCAAACCAACGTTTTGAAAATCGCCGACATACGCCAAGACATTATCTGAGCTTATCATCTGTCCCTCAAGAATTATTTTTTTGCCGGAGGAGCCAACAGGAAAATTAACGATGCCGTTTACATCTGAGAAAATAAGGGAGTTTTCGATGAGGTCTTTAATTCTCGCCAGGTTTTTTGAGGCTTTTGCATAATTAATTCTCGCTATTTTTTTTTGTGAGAAAAAGTTCTTTTTTCGCGACTCCATATTCCTGTCCGCCTTTGCTTTTTCAATCCTGGCGGTTTTGGAGTCCACTTTTGATGATCTGACAACATATTGATATTTCTCCTTTAAGCTCCTATTATTATTGGCCGCCACCCCATAATCGACCTTGACCCTTTCTAATTCATCTCT
Source organism: Nitrospinia bacterium (assembly GCA_029261755.1). Lineage (GTDB taxonomy): Bacteria > Nitrospinota > Nitrospinia > JACRGO01 > JACRGO01 > JACRGO01. The sequence goes on along the minus strand of JAJDAS010000068.1, from coordinate 39,833 downwards.
TGCAATAATACCTTTATTAAAGAGCTTTTCAGAGTTTGCCATCTTGCTCCGTAAGTTTTTGATATTTGCTTCGGAGTCGCTAATGGCCCTTTTTGCGTCATTAATTTCCTGGGTATCCTCCCACGATTGTTTTTTTCTGTAATTTGCCATGACATTTAAATGTTCGGCTTTGGCGGTGAGGTATTCCGAGGATTGTTCCCAACTGTGAAATTTACGCGATTGCTCTTTTGCCGAAAGGAAAGCGATATTTGCTTCTTTAAGTTGCTGTTCAAGGTCAAGGCTTTCAATCTTAAAAAGCATTTGACCCGCATCCACATAATTTCCTTCTTTAAAACCAATCTTAATAACTCTTCCTGAGACCTTACTCATTACCGGTCTTGGGTCAAGGAAATTTATAATTCCGGGAACATCGAATTTCTTTTGGAAACTGACTTTTCTTATCTCACCCTCAATAAAGCCGCCATTAGTATTAAATGTCTCCTGTTCGTCAGAAAACAAAAACAGCCACCCAAAAACAATCACCACCACAACGCCCGCTAAAATAGCAACGGAACGGTATTTATTTTTGCCCTCATCTAAAATTCCCCCTAACTCAGATATAGTTTCAGCATCATCCGCATCCTCATCATGGAACTGGAATTTTTGAAAACTAACAGAGTCTTCTCCTCCTTTTACAAGCTTTTCAGGATGTTTTACAGCAATGGGATCCCGATCATTATTATCTGATAAAAGTAACTGGAATGTGTGAAAACTAATTTCTTCACCAATGTTAAATTTCTCTGTAGAATTGTTGCCTGGGGGAAGCAATCTTGTCGCAAGTTCAACAGGGGTCCTGCCAACATAAGAAACATAAACATTGCTGTCTTTTTGATAAATGATAAAAAGTAACCTTGAGATTTCCGGGTCTTTTAGAACAATGTGGTTGTTTGAAACTCTTCCGACTTTTAATTCATCCCCTTCCTTGATTGAGTGAGACTCAATATACTTTCCATGCTTTAGAACTTTTATATATCGTGTGCTCTCTTCTTTTTCACCATTGACCTTGCTTTCTTGCTCAGGATCATCTTTTAATTTAACTTTTTGAAATGGGATAATTATTGTCGGGTTTTTACCATCATCATTTTCTTCCTTAACAATGGCCTCTTTCGAGTCAACTTGGAAAATAATTTTACTTTCACCAAGGATTATTGTGTCGTTATGATTTAATGTCGCAGTATCTTCAACGACAGAACCATTCAGTCCTACCGGGTTAACTCCAATATTTCGTAGAACGAACTTCCCCTGCTCATTGGTTATTACAAGCTGCTTTCTCGACACGGACAACTCATTGCCGTCTATTGTTATTTTATTCCCGGGAGATCTGCCAACAGTTACATCTTCATTGTTTTCAATAGAAAACTTCTTTTCTTTGTTATGTTTATTAATTAGGGTAACAAATAACATTGAATTAGTTTTAAAGTTTTGAGAGAGGGCTTCTTCCCTTTCCCTTTCTTCTTGAAACTTCATCTTAAGAAAGTTTAATCATACCCCTTCCACATTTTTTAATGCAAGAACTTCAATTTGAAAATATTTACTGGCCTTTTTACAGCTATTTTCGCTGTTACGCTAATGTTTTTGGGTTTTTCTTTAGTCGCGTTCATTCGCGGCTCCATGTCTATGATTTCAAAGGATTTTTAGATTGCGAGAGATAAATTCTCAGAATGTTCATCTAAGTAACTGCTAATAAGTAATTCCATTGACAAACAAGCATCGTGCATCTGTTTTTTTTGTGATTTGAATTTTGACTACGTTAGCTTGTTATTATAGAATACCCATAATCTTATACCCAGGAAAACAAAGACCTCTGCGGAATGTGGTACCACAGTTTGCTTTTAAGTGGAAACTTCAAAAAAGGTGACGGTATGAATAGCAAGGAAATGATCAGCCAAATTCCTCTCTTCTCGGGTTTGGACGAGCAGGAGCTCGACCTTGTATTTCATTCTTCAACAAGAAAGAAATTCCAAAAAAAAAGCATTGTCTTCCAGGAAGGAGAGCCTGGAGATTCTTTTTTCATGACGGTGTCCGGTGAGGGAAACTTTGTTTTATTTTCAGAGGATGGGAAAGAGATCATTCTTTCCGAATTTTCAAAAGGAGACTTTTTTGGAGAAATTGCCATATTAGACGGTAAGCCAAGGTCATCCAGTGTAGTTACAAAGACGAATTGCGAGTTCTTGGTCATTGAAGGGAAAGATCTTTTTGAAATCATGGAAGGCCATCCAGCCGTTTCCATTAAAGTTATCAAAAGGCTTTGCGAAAGGCTGAGGGACTTAACAAAAAAAGTAGGCACACTGACTTTCCTAGATGCCACCGGACGAGTAGCTGCCTATATCATGGAAATAGCCAAGAAGGACGGGACACCTATAACAAAGGGAGTTAAAATTGAAGACTTCCCACATCCCCACGAGATTTCTTCCAAGTTAGGCCTTACCAGGGAGAGTGTATCCAGGGTGTTAAAGAATATGAAGAAGCAGGGATATATTACTACAACGGGGGAAAACCTCATCGTTCATGAAGAGGCGTTTTCCTGAAGAAAAACAATGTAAAAAAAGAGCCTTCAAAAAACACTACCAAAGAATATGCTATCTATCGCAGCCTACCAAATCAAAGAAAAAATCTACGAAGGACCAAAAATCCTCATTTATAGAGGGGAAAGGAACCGTGACAAAAAACCGGTTATCTTGAAAGTCCTTAAAGCCGAGTATCCTTCTTTAAACGATATTGCGCGCTTAAAACATCAATTTCAAATTACGAAAGACCTGGCAGTAGATGGCGTAGTTAAAACCTATGCCCTGGAAGACTCCCAAAACAGCATGGCCCTGGTCTTTGAAGATATGGGAGGAGAGTCTCTGAAAAATCTGATTTCTTCGGACGGAATTCACCCTCCGGAAGCATCGGGTCAAACCGATGTGGCAGCCAAAGGAATGAGTTTAAAGAATTTTTTCAGGATAGGCATCCGGCTATCGGAAACCCTTGGGGCCATTCACAACAATCATATTATTCATAAGGACATCAAGCCGGCCAACATCATTGTCAACATCAAAACCGAAGAGGTAAAGATTACCGACTTCGGCATTGCCTCGCGTCTTTCCAGAGAGAGCGGAAAGACCGATAATCCCAGTAAACTGGAAGGATCCTTGCCTTATATCGCTCCGGAACAGACCGGCAGGATGAACCGGTCCGTGGATTACCGTTCCGATTTATACTCCCTTGGGGTTACCTTTTACGAAATGATCACTGCCGAACTTCCTTTCCACGCTGATGACCCCATGGAGATGGTTCATTGCCACATTGCCCGTCAGCCAAGACCGCCCCATGAGCTAAAAAAAGAAATACCCAAGGCCATTTCGGAGATTGTGCTGAAACTTCTATCCAAAACAGCAGAAGGAAGATACCAGAGTGCTTATGGCATCAAAGCTGACCTGGAAGAATGCATGGACCAGTGGGAATCCTCCGGGAAAATAGAAAATTTTGTTCCCGGCCAAAAGGACTTCTCCAATACCTTTCAAATCCCGGAAAAACTTTACGGAAGGGAAGCAGAAATCTCCATCCTCATGGATTCCTTTGAGCGGGTTAATCGAGGAACCAAGGAACTTATGCTGGTAACCGGTTTTTCCGGGATCGGCAAATCGGCACTTATCCATGAAATTCATAAACCCATTGTCCGGGAAAAGGGGTATTTTATCTCCGGAAAATTTGACCAGTTCAAGCGAAATATTCCTTATTCTTCCCTGATCCTGGCTTTCCAGGACCTGATTCGACAGCTTATAACTGAACGCGAAGAAAAGATAACAGTATGGAAAGAAAAACTCATGGCCTCTCTGGGTCCTAATGGCCGGGTTATCATCGATGTTATCCAGGAAGTGGAACTCATTATCGGCACGCAGCCGGATGTCCCGGAACTGTCCCCGGCTGAGTCCCAAAACCGCTTTAATTCCGTGTTTCGTGATTTTGTCCGGGTCTTCGCCCAACCGGACCATCCCCTCGCCATATTTCTTGATGATTTGCAATGGGCGGATTCAGCCTCTCTGCACCTGATCCATCTCCTCACCACCGACCCCGACACCCGATTTCTGCTCATGATCGGCGCGTATAGGGATAATGAAATCGATACCGGTCATGCTTTGCCGCATACCCTGGATGATATTCAAAAAGATGGGGGCGTTATCCACAAGATCTCTCTGGGATCTCTCAAGGTTGCCGATCTCAACCAGATGGCATCCGATACTTTCAACTGTTCGCGGGAAAAGACAACCGCGCTTGCGGAACTCTTGGCCAGGAAAACCGACGGGAACCCCTTCTTTGTGAGAGAGTTCCTTTTAATGCTCTACAAGGAAGGGTTGCTCGAATTTAACCAGACCGATGGCCAATGCCAGTGGGACTTGGACAAAATAAACGCCAAGGGATTTACCGGCAATGTGGTGGAACTTATGACGGGAAAAATTCAAAAGTTATCCGAAAATACCCGGAACGCCTTGAAACTTGCCGCATGTATAGGAAACCGATTCGACTTAAAAAACCTGTCCATTATTTCTGAAAAAACACCGGAGGAAACGGCCGATCACCTTTGGGAGGCGCTTCAGGAGGACTTGCTCCTCCCAATAGGGGATTCTTACAAAGTTTTCCAAAATTACGAGCCTAAAGCTGTCAATTCCCCGGAATCCGCAGATCGCATGGTTTTTTATCAGTTTTCACATGACCGAGTGCAGGAGGCGGTATATTCTTTGATCCCGGAAGACTATAAAAAAGAGATTCATTGTAAAACGGGGCGGCTTCTTCTTAAAAATACCAGGGATGACAAGCTGGAAGAATCCGTTTTTGACATCCTGAAACAACTCAATTTAAGCACAGAGTTGATAACGGACCCGGAAGAACGATGCCGACTGGCCGAACTAAACCTCAAGGCAGCCAGAAAGGCCAAGGCTTCCACCGCTTATGAAGCCGCATTGAAATATTTATCCATGGGCATTGACTTGCTGAGTGAAGATTGCTTCCAGTCCTGTTATAACCGGGCTATCGGTCTCCACATGGAACGCGCCGAATGCGAATACCTTTGCGGAAACTTTGAGGAGGCGAAAAAATTCTTTGACCTGATCCTAAAAAACGCGAAAACCAGACAGGAAAAAGCGAAAGTATTCAACTTGGAAATGGTCTTATGCACCAATAGCGGGGATAACCATAAAGCCGTGGAACTGGGCATACAGGGCTTGAAATTGTTCGGAGAGATCATACCAGCCAAACCTGGCCCCGTAAACATAGTTCCCGAATTGTTAAAAATTATATGGAAACTTCGTAATAAAAAAATCGAGAATCTCATTGATTTACCGGATTTGAAAGAGCCGGAGAAATTATCCATTATGAGTCTTTTGATGAATTTAACGGTCCCGGCCTATTTCACCAGCCAGGACCTACTGGCCTTGGTGACCATGAAAATGGTCAATATATCCTTGAAATATGGAAACGCTGACATCTCTTCATACGCATATAGCTGCTTTGGGCTGATCATTGGATCGGGATTCGGAAGATACAAGGCCGGTTATGAGTTTGGACAACTGGCATTGAAGGTCAGCCAGAAATATCAGAACATCAATTACATAGGAAAATGCCAAAGCATGTTCGGAATTTTCCTGAATATCTGGAGAAGCCATATCCGAACGAACCTGGACTTTTGTTCAAAGGCTTATCAACATTCCATGGATTGCGGAAATTTGATTTTCGCCGGATATTCCGCCGATGCCTTAATTTTTTCCTTAAATGTAAAGGGCCTCCCTCTGGACGACCTCTTTCAAAAGGCCCAAAAATACCTCGATTTCGCGAATAAAATAAAAGATTACGACACCGCCAACTTTTTTCTTTTAACTCAGAAAAAAGTGTTGAGCCTTAAAGGTTCCACTCGTGAGCCGGGAAGCTTCAGCGATGACAACTTTGATGAGGACCGCCATCTGGAAGAGATGAAAAAAAGCAGTGAAAAAGTACCCGTCTCATGGTATTACATTAATAAATGTCAGACCCTATTTATATTTGAAGACTTTGCAACGGCTCAAAAAATGGCTATGGAGTCGGATATGATTATAGAGGTCTCCATGGGTCAGGTCTTTGTTCCCACCCATTATTTTTACTATTCATTGGTTCTCACGGCCCTCTACCCATCTGCCTCGGCCGGAGAAAAAAGAATGTTCCTGAAGACCTTGAGAAGAAATCAGAAAAAGATGAAAAGATGGGCCGATAACTGCCCGGAAAATTTCCTCCATCAATACCTGCTGATTGTAGCTGAAATGGCCAGGATTTCCGGAGATGTAAACGAGGCGTTAAAGTTATACGACCGATCTATCAAGTCCGCCCGGACTAATGAATTTGTTCAGGATGAGGCCATTGCCAATGAGTTGGCCGCAAAGTTTCATCTGGCTAATGGATCCGACGTCATCGGCAGGGCCTATATAAGGGAGGCCCGTTTCGCTTACCTCAAATGGGGCGCCTTTGCAAAGGTAAAATGTATCGATGAAAAATATCCGCAAATCGCATCCACCAGGTCTTCGGCGGGTATGACAACAACACAAGAGTTGACCTTGTCCACCACTGATACCACGGCAGACTCCACTTCATCTTCCGACAGCACCTCGGAGGTCTTGGATGTGGCTACGGTTATTAAGGCATCCCAGGCCCTTTCCGGTGAAATCATGTTGGAAAAGTTATTGGAAAGGCTCGTGAAGGTTGTCATGGAAAACGCAGGCGCCCAAAAAGGTTTCCTTGTACTGGAAAAGGAAGGCCAACTGGTAATCGAAGCAGAGGGACGCGTGGACAAAGAGGATGTGGCCGTGTTGCAGTCAATTCCCATTGAAACAAGACAGGATCTTGCTGAGGCAATCATCCGTTACGTGAAAAGGATAGGAGTAAATGTGGTCTTGAATGACGTTGCCAATGAAGGGATGTTTACCAATGACTCCTATGTCCTGAAAAACAGGCCCAAATCCATCATGTGCGTCCCCATAGTATACAAGGGAAAACTAACCGGCATTTTTTACCTGGAAAACAATCTCACCACTGGGGCTTTTACCCCGGACCGATTGGAGGTCTTGGGTCTGCTCTCCTCCCAGGTAGCCATCTCCATTGAAAACGCTCGCCTCTATACCAACCTGGAGGCCACAACAGAAAACCTAAGAAAGTCCCACGAAAAACTGGAGGAATACAGCCACACCCTGGAACAGAAAGTGGATGAACGCACCGCAGATCTCCGAGAGACCATGGACGAACTGAAAAAGACCAACCGGGAGCTGGAAGAAAGCCAGGAACAACTGGTTCAGTCGGAAAAAATGGCCTCCCTCGGACAGTTGGTAGCAGGCGTGGCCCATGAAATCAACACTCCCATAGGCATTGGAGTGACAGCGGCTTCTTACTTTGAAGGATCCACCAAAAGCATTACCTCTGATTTTGAAAAAAACGCCATGAAAAAAACGGATTTGGTGAAATATTTCTCGGAAGCCGGCAAAAGCTGCAACTTGATCTTAAAAAATCTTCTCCGGACAGCGGATCTCGTGAAAAGCTTCAAGATGGTTTCAGCGGACCAGACTAGTCAGGAAAAGAGGGTCTTTAACCTTAAATCTTATCTTAATGATATTGTGATGAGCCTCAACCCGGAACTAAAAAAGAGGTCCCACCAGGTGGAAGTGATCTGCTCGGAAGATATTCAAATGGATAGTTTTCCCGGAGCATTGGCCCAGGTGATAACCAATTTCATCATGAACTCCATAAACCATGCCTTTACAAACGATGAAAGCGGAAATATAAAAATAACCGCCTCTCGGGAAGGCCATGAGGTTGTTTTGAAGTACATTGATGACGGCAAAGGTATACCGGAGGAAAATCTGAAAAAAATCTTTGATCCGTTCTTTACCACTAAGCGTGGGACTGGGGGAACAGGGTTGGGTCTGAACATCGTTTTCAATATCGTGAATAAAACCTTGGGGGGCAGGGTAGAGTGTGAAAGCGAACCGGAGAAGGGGACCACCTTTACCCTTCATTTGCCCATGAGAATTACCGGCAAATAAAATGGTCATTGGTCATTTGGTTTCGCCGTCAGTAAATGGCAGTCCATGACAATAAACGAGCATTAATGGTCAGTGATTTTTTCTCCTTCCGGCAGTCGGGCGTAAAAAATGCTCCCTTTCTCGGGAGTCGTTTCAATGGTCAGTGTCCCGCCGTGGGCCTCCATAATGTCTTTGCAGTAAGGGAGGCCAAGTCCCGTTCCTCTTTCACCTGCTGTTCCAAGTCTAGTGGTTTTTATCTCATGCTTAAATATATCCGGCAAGATTTTCTCACCAATTCCCGTACCCTCGTCTTTCACGGCTATGCAGGTGGGTTCTCCCTCCACAGTAAATATGAGGATTTTGCCGTTCGGGTTACTGAACTTCATAGCGTTTGATACCAAGTTATGAATGACTTGGTTAAAGAGTTCACGATCCGCGAAGATTTTAGTTTTTGACACGCTGTTAATAAGTTCGACCCCTTTCCCTTCAGCCGAGGGCTCTAAGCGTTCGACAAGCATTGCCACTGTCTCGTTGCCATCAAAAAGTTCTTTGTGAAGCTCCATCTTACCGGAACTCATGATGCCGACAGAGAGAAGTCTCTTGGTCATTTCAATCAGGTTTGTCGTGACATTTAAAGTTCGCGTGAGACATTGGGAATGTTTTTCAGAAACAGGATGTGCTTTATCTCCAACGACAAGTTCTACAAAACCCTTGATCGTAGACAAGGGATTTCTTAAATCATGCGCCACTATGGAAACAAAAAGGTCTTTGAGCTTGGCCTTTTCCTCGGCTATTTCCTTCGCCTTTTTCATCTCCTGTTCGGCCCTATCCTGTTCCACAAGTTCCGTTATGTTACGGTAAGACCTTAGGGAGGATATAACTGAGGTAAACATCTTTTGAGAGGTAAGTTCCGCCTTTTCTTTATAGTCATTGATATCGTAATCCACGACCACCTTATTTTCCGGGGCAACACCAGGCTGGCCTGTGCGAAGAATGATCCGAACCATATGATTCTCCTGGTCCTGACGAATAAATTTGACCACACGCAGACCTGCGTCATCGGTCTCCATTACAACGTCCAAAAGGATTAAGGCTATGTCGGAATTTTCACTCAGGAGTCTTTTGGCTTCCCCGCCGGAAAAGGCACTGACAAACTGCAATCCCTTATTTTCGAAGGTAATGGAGTCAAGAGTCATCTTCGTCATTTCATGGACGTCTTCTTCATCATCCACAATCATTACTTTCCAGGGAGCTTCCGAAGGATATTCGGTACCTTCCTCTTCTTCCTTGAAAATCAATAAATCGGAATCTTCTTCAAACATAATGGGTCAGTTGAGTTATTTTTTAATTCGGAGAGATGACTTCTCAGACTTAACGTGTAAGTATCTAACCGCTTCTCACTGGATTCAAGCATCTTTCCACATAGATTTTGGCCACGGTATCTCCCGGATTTTCTGCCAGGCATTCCTCAAACAAGCCCCTGGCCCCACTCAAATCCTTTTGACCATAAAGCGACCAGGCTTTTTCAAAAATCTCTTGTGTTTTTATTTTGCCTTCCCGAACAGCGGGAGAATCCGCGTCAAAAACCTCATAAACCGCAATCCCTTGGGATTTGCCTTTAACCTTCACGCGATCAAGAAATCGAATACAAAATTTGCCGGGATCGGGCAATCCCGAGTAGGTTTTTTCACTGATTAAAAGCGGCGTCTTATAGGCTTTTGTAAGTTGTTCAATGCGCGATGCCAGATTGACCGCATCGCTGATAACGGTCCCTTCCATGCGGTTAATCCCGCCGATGGTTCCCAACATAAGGGTCCCGGTATTGATTCCGGTTCCAATGCGAATAAGAGGATCACCGGCCTTCCCACGCCCTTCATTAAAGTCACGAAGCTCCCGGAGCATGGCAATGGCTGCTGAAACCGCGTTTTCCGGTGAGTCAAATAAGGACATGATCGCATCGCCTATGTACTTATCGATAAAGCCATTATGTTCCGTAATGTGAGGCCCCATAAGCTTTAGGAAGGAATTCAGGAATTGGAAATTTTCCTGAGGGCTCATATTTTCCGAAAGGGAAGCAAAAGAACGAATATCCGCAAAAAGAACCGACATATTAAGCTGGACGCAATCTCCCAGTTTTACATCCACAATGCTTTTCTTTTCTAAGTGCTTTAAAAACTCAATAGGTACAAACTGCCCGGCGGCTTTTGCAATTTCTTCTAATTCATTTCTGGTTTTTTCCAGGGACCTTAAATCCCGAGATCCCCTCAACGCCGCTACAACCGAGGCAAAGAGATTGGTTGCTGTAAGCTCCGCCTTAGACTTATAGTCGTTGATATCGTAATCCACTATGACCTGCTTTTCAGGCGCGTACCCCGGCTGTCCGGTTCGTAAAATGATTCTCACAAGATAATGCTTCAACTCATTCCGGACGTATTGTACGAACTTGAGGCCAGAGTCATCCTTCTCCATAACCACATCCAGAAGGATCAGCGCAGTGTCGAAGTGGTCCTGGATTAATAGCTTCGCCTCTTCTCCGGAGTATGCATTAATGAATTCCAGTGGTTTCCCTTCAAATTCAAAATTTCCAAGAGCCAGTTCCGTAACACTATGAACCTCCGGTTCATCGTCCACAATCATTACCTTCCAGGTCCCCTGGTCTTGCATATCCTCGCCGGAATTTTCATCAGCGAAAATCAGTTCGCTATTTAACATTTGATTTTCTTTGGCAACAGGCAATTTATAAAACCCTCCTAAAGCTCGATATTCGAAATGATTGGACTTGAAGTCTTGTAAAATGCATAAATCATGCAAATTGCCATGGCAGATTGCACGGCTGTCCCGGTATATTCAGGCAAATAAACTTCTCGACAAATTTAAATGCGCGCCGAATTCAAAAGCTTCTAAGTAAAATTCATAGTAACTCTTGCTTTGTTAATAGTTTAGCCGTTTTGTTAATATTGCAAAGAATATGCCGCTATCTTTTTTTTAATGCTCTAAATGATACCTAAGTTTTTCAAGCACTCTTGGATACTATCAAAAGTAAACGGTTTTGTTAAAAAAGAGGTTACGCCTATGATTTTTGCTTCTTCCCTTTTTTGGAATTCAGCGGTTAGCATCACAATGCGCAGATCGGGAAATTTTGATTTTACTATCTTTGCGGCCTCAAGCCCGCCCATTATCGGCATACTGATATCAAAAAAGACCAGATCATAAGGATTTTCACTGATTTTATCCACTCCCAATTTTCCATCTCTGGCTTCGTCTACCTGGAAAATGCCAAATTTTTTCAAAAACGCGGTCATTATTTTTCTGATGGTGGAGCTGTCGTCTACGAGGAGAACTTTAATTCCTAAGTCTTCAGGCGAGCCCGATTCTTCTTGGCCTGGTCCTTTCCGATCCTGCGGTTCTTGTTGGAGGGCCTCTTTCTTTACCGGCTCCAAAGAGGGAAGTTCATAGGGTTCGCATGTCTTCTCTCCTTTTTTAGCGGGGATGGAAATAATGAAATCCGTCCCCTGTCCAATGACGCTCTTAACACTAATGGTCCCACCCATGGCTTTTACCGCAAAATCGCAAAAACTTAAGCCGATCCCGAAATTAGAACTTTTTTTATGATGGCTAACCGCCTGATAAAATTTGTCAAAAAGGTGGGGAATATCTTCTTCCTTGATTCCTATTCCCGAATCGGAAACGGAAATCGTTAATGTTTCGGTTCCTTCGTCATATTCAAAAGATATTTTTACAAATCCTTTGGGAGTATGCCTAATAGCGTTGCTAAAAAGATTGGTCACAGTCCTTCGAATAAGTTCTTTGTCCTGGTAGAGTTGAGGAAAGACGGTTGGAGAGGCGTAAAATTCAAACTTCAGAGAATCATCAAAATCCTGGGAATTGCTTAGGTAAATGAAACGTGCAAGCTGGTTGAGATCAACAAGTTCATTCTTGGGTTCATATCTCCCGGCTTCCAGTTGAGAAAGACTCAATTGCTCAAGCACCATCTCGGAAATCGTTTCCGAGGCTTGCGAGATAAGCTTTAGCTGGAAAAACAGGTCAGGGTCAATGGAGAAAAGGCTGTTTGATTTCCATAGCTCCAGAACGGACCGAATAGTAGAAAGGGGGTTTTTTAGGTCGTGGATGATCATGGAAGTCAGGCTTTCCCTAAGCTCTGATGTTTCCTCGGCAATTTTCAGGTTACGTTGGCTTTCTTCCGCAATACGGATATCGTTAAAATTTTTCAGGGCGCTCCTAACAGTCGTGTAGAGTTTTTGGGACGTTAGTTCGGTTTTTGCCTTATAGCCGTCAATGTCGTAATTGTCAATAACGCTACGCTCTGGTGCGCTTCCGGGTTGACCTGTTCTCAAGATGATACGAACGGCATGAAGCCCCTTTTCCTTGCGGATGAAATCCACCAGTTTCAGACCCGCGTCATCCGTTTCCATAACCACGTCAAGCAAAATCATGGCGATGTCGGAGTTTTCTTCTATGATTTTTCTTCCTTCTTCACCCGATAGGGCATTCAAAAACCGGAGAGATTTCCCAAGATATTTGAAATCGGAGAGAACAAGGCTAGTCAAATCATGGACGTCTTTTTCATCATCCACAACGAGCACTTTCCAGGCACCTGTATTTATATCTGTATCTTCTTTGGCAAACAAAAAGTCTTCTTCTGACATAAGCGCTCCTGTAAAAAAAAAGGTGATTCTGGTAAAGAAAGGTAATCAGATGAAAAAGCTACAAAAAGATATCAGATTCAAAGCAGCATGTCAAAATCAGCAAAATACTTAAATAGCCATTAGCCAGTCGCGCTTTGGATGGATTCAGGAATTCTTAAAGTAATGGTAGTTCCTTTCATGACCTCGCTCTCCAGCTCCACGGTGCCACCGCATTTTTCCACTTCCGTCCTCACCACGTCCATGCCGACCCCTCGTCCGGAAAGGTCGGTGGTCTCTTCTTTGGAACTGAAGCCCGGATGAAAAATAAGAAAAATGGCCTCCTGGTCCGATAGCTTGGCAACCTCTGCCTCAGGCATAAAGCCTTTTTTCAAAACCAATTTTTTAATCACTTCCGGGTCAATTCCCTTGCCATCATCCTTAATTCGGATGACCACATGATTTTCTTCCAATTTACAATCCACAATAACCGACCCTGTCTCCGGTTTTTCCATCATGGCCCTGCCCGAAGGGTCTTCTATACCGTGGTCCACGGAATTACGGATTATATGAGTCATGGGTGCGCTGAGGATGTCTTCTATTTCTTTTTCTATTTCCAGGTCTCCTCCTATAACTTCCAAATGTACCGCCTTGCCGAGTTTTTCCGCCGTGAGCTGCGCCATTTCCGGGAATTTGCGGAAGGCCCTACCAATGGGGACTTTAAGTAGGTCTCGGAAACCCTGGGTAAGTTCTTTGCGGATGCTATCAGACGCCTTGGCATCTTCCAGTAATTTCCTGAAGGAGGTAATTTTTTCTTCCTTGACCTTAACTACCTTATGCCCTGTTCCAAAGGATTCTCCCACAAGTTGGCCCAAGGTTGTGACAACGCCCTCCAGGTTATCAAAAAGTTTTTGGATTTTTTCCCGCAAATCTTCTGTAAGCTCCGGCTCTATTTTCTCTTTCTTTTGGCGGATATCGTTAAAGGTGTTTTCAATATCGTGGGCTAGTAAAGAGACATTGTGAATGGAAAATACCGCAGCCGTTCCTTTGATGGTATGCATTCCCCTAAATAATTCGTTGATTAAAGGAGTGTGATCCATTTCTTCCTCCATCAACTTTTCGAGAATCCGCTCAGCGTCTTGAATGATAGTCTTCGAATCATTGAGAAAAGAAAAGAAGGAGTCCTGGTCTCTTAAGATTTTGACCACTTGTTCGTGCTCTTCTCTTTCCTTGGCGTTTTGGGCCTCCATTTCTTTTTGCTGAGTTATATCCGTTAAAACCAACATTATTTTTTTAACCTTTTCCGATCCTTCTTCATAAATGGGGCGATACTCGGCGTGGATGATTTTGTTTTTTTCTCCAACTGTGATAGTGATCTCTTTGTCGGCAATATCAATCAGACCGTCCATATCTATTAGCCTGTCGTCACCAAAGACAAAATTTGCCCAATCTTTGAAGGTTGTTTCACCCTCCTCAGTCTGGTACAAAAGCTTCTCCACAGATATCCCGGCAGGTTTTTGCTCAAAGATCTCTTCGGATGTCAGCGAATATTCCGGATTGACTATCAGGTCTTCCGAAACGGTTAGTATGCTTTGTCCCACGTTGTCCAGGATGTCCCCAACCTCCTTGGTCCTTTCCTTGACCTTTGCCTCCAAGCACGCGTTTTCCTTTTTGGCCCTTTCCAGGTTAATCCGGTAAATGGAATAGGCGATGGTCAATGCAAAGATGATGGTGAACAGGGAGGTAGCAATGGCCGTATAAAGCATTTGCCTTACGTTGGAGACATAGGAAGTGGCGTCTATAAGCAGCATAAGATGGCTACCCTCGGGTTTGTCAGGATCGATGTGGTCGATAATCCTATAAATATCTTTCCCCTGTTCAACCATAAATCCCCTTTGGGTTTGGGTAGTTTCCTTCCCCAGGTCTTTGCCGGTCCTTTCCGGGTTGCTGCTCACCGTCACTTTCCCGTCTTTATCGAGTATGGCCACTTCCACGATATTTTCCGTAGATTTAAGGAAGTTATTCAAAAAGTCGAAGAAATCTACGGTTTCAATAATGGAAAGGCTGGTCAGGACGGAACTCGCAATTGAATTAACCAAGTTGGTGACGTCCGTTTGCATCCTTTGAATGGATGCCTCTTTGGCTTCCTCGGAAGTATAATCGAATTCTGAAATATCCACCGCAAGGTCTACAATACTTATTAACTCTTCATCCCTGTTTACCGGGAAGGAGATGGCAAGGACACTGGTCATGTCCCGTTCATCCTGATAAAATTCTCCAAGTTTGCTTTTATCCGAGATGTCGAAATTGGGACGTTCAAACTTTTTCCCGATTTCCTCCGTAAACATGGAATTCAGAATGATTCCGTCTTTATCCAGGTAACGAAATTCAAAAATATCCAGTTTTAAGGAGATGTTCTTGATCAGGTCCTGGATGTTCATTACGTCCTTGATGGCCGAAAACTTGGAAATACTGGAGGTCACGGATTGGACAATATTGTCCGTATCCACGTTTAATTGCTGGAGGAGGATATCTTTCTGATGGAAATAATTATAAACGGCGAGGGAAGATAGAGAGATGATGAGGGTGAGACAGAGAATGGTAATGTTGTGCTTTTTAAAAAATTCCATCATTAATCCACATAAATCGTTTCCTCCAGCATCAGGACCTCCGGAGCATGGGCCTCATCAACATTCAGCTTTTTAAGGATGGTCTCGGGCAGCAGACGGTAAAAGAGCTGAACTTGTAGAGTCTCTATCTTTTCCGAGGGGACTTCAAGGGAGAACTCCCTGGTAGAAGAAGCCTGCAACCTTGTGTCCTTAACCGGCTTGATGTCTTTAACGCAGTGTACATAAACTTCATCCTCTTCCGGAAAAAACAGGGCGAAGTAGGCGTCCGCCGCCTCTTTTTTGGGATTTGCCTGATAATTGGTCCAAACCGGTTCTTCATTTTCATCAAGACCCACCACCTTCATATAAATGGCCCGGAGGGGGAATCCAATGGGTATGGGGTGGAGGGATGGATTTTCCAGGGTGATCACCACTATGGTTTTGCCGCCATCTCTTCGAGCCTCGCCGGAAACAATAACGGCCATACTGAGCAATAACTCCGAGTGCCCCCCCTCAAAGAGATGCCTGTGAACTTTTTCGCGGACCTTACCCATATCTGCGGACTTTAGCTTCTTTTTAGAAGGCATGTGGCATTGCTGGCAAGGAGACTTCGTTTTCCCTTTGGTGGCATATTCCATTTCCCCGTTTTGATGGCAACCCGCGCATATATCTACCTTTTTAAACATGCCGATAAATTCGGCATCATGCGCCTCCTTGCCCGTTTTTGTGGGACCCGTGAGAGGTTTCAGGAAATCCAGATGATAATAATGCAATCCCTTCCCACCCTCCGCCGTTTTCCCATAAATGGAATGACAAAAGACACAGTTTACCCCTTCATCAAAAAAGGCTGAGTTTTTTTCTTTTTCCTTCGAATAAACCGATCGCATGGGAACGTGGCATACGTCACATTCCCCGGTATCGTAATTTTCTTTTGCCAAGTAGCCATAAAAAGCCTTTACCAATGGGTCTTTTTGCGGAGAGGATTGCGAGTGCATGGTTTTGGACCATTCTTTAAAGATCCGTGTATGACAATCCTCTGTTCCGCAGGAAGCCGAGGAAGGCAGCCCGGAACTTTCGGGAGGCTTGGAGATGACCTTGTTTTCCTTGGCGTCAACAGGGAAATGGGAAATAAAACAGAGAAGTATAACTAACGGAAAAGAAAAATAGAAGGGATTTTTTTTAATGGAAAGCACAGTATTCAAGAAAAAAGGTAAGTGCTAAGGTGTTCAGACTGAAAGCTGAAGGAAAAAGCACTCAAAAGGTTATGAATAGTTTGATTAAGGTATTTCGATATACTTGATTTACTTTAGCCCTCAGCCTTCGACTTTTTCACCTGAGTAGTTACGAAAAAAGTATATTAATTAACATAAACAGTAGCTTCAAACATCAAAGTTTCCCTGGGGAATTCCCCCTCGATTTCTAGCTTTTGGATAACGCTTTTGGGCAACAACCGATAATAAAGTCGGACCTGAAAAGTCTCCACCTTGTCCGACGGGACCTCATAGGTAAGCTCTTCAATAGCGGAGGCTTTCAAACGTGTGTCCTTAATGGGTTTTACATCTTTCACATAATGGACATAGGGCTCATCTTCTTCTTGAAAATGCAAGGCAAAATAACCTGAAGGGTCTTCCGTTTTCGGGTCTTTCTCATAATTGGACCAAACAGGCTTTTGGTTCTTATCAAGGCCCACCACTTTCAAATAAATAGCCCTTAGAGGAAACCCGGCCGGAATGTCGTGCACGGCAAAATTTTCCACGGAAAGATTTAGTATAGTTTTGTCGTTCTCTTTCCTTGCCCCCCCCTCAACACTGGCCGCCAAGTTTAGCAAGGTTTCAGAATGCCCGCCTTCGAAAAGATGGCGATAGACTTTTTCCCGCACCGGGCCATCATCAGCCAACTTCATATTTTTTTTCGTCGGCATGTGGCATTGTTGGCAGAGGGTCTTGGGTTTTCCTTTTGCGTAATAGTCGGTTTCCCCACCCTGGTGGCACCCGGCGCATATATCCACATGTTTGAAAATACCCACAAATTCCGCATTGTGGGCTTCCTCTTTTTCCTTATTTTTAGACGCGCCCGCAGGTGATTTCAGGAGGTCGAGCTTGTAAAAATCTATTCCATGTTTTTCTCCGGGGTTCTTTCCATAAATCGAGTGGCAGAAGATACAGTTCACGCCGGCCTTTTTGAGTTCCATGTTTCCTTTGGTTTCTACCGGATAAAGGGCGCGGATTGGGGCATGGCATTTATCGCATTTCCCGGTGTCGATTTTTTTTTCGGAGAAATATTTATAGTAGGCCCCCACGATGGGATCTTTTTCGGGATCCGCCTTCGCATGCATGGCGCCGGACCACTCCTGTAAAATCCTTGTATGGCATGCGCCACAGGTTTCGGGCGTGCCGAGGGCAATGCTTTTTTGTGGTTTCACTACAGCGGACTTTTCCGCGCAAACCGAAGAGGGCAAAAGAATGCATGCAAAAAACAAAATGGGGAAAAACAGGGCAAAAGTTGATTTTCGCATGAGACTCTCCTTAATAATTTAACGCTGCGCAGAGACCGCAGAAAAAAACTTTTTTACTATTTCCCTGGGCTTGGGGCGATAGCGGCTGCCTCGGCGTCTTTATACGCCTTGTAGGCAGTGTCCAGGTCTTTATAAGACTTATTCCATCTGGAATTGTGACACGCCTGGCACATTTTTTTAATGGTGTCTGGTTTATCCGTGCCGGCTAAAAATCCCCCTTTGGCTCCGAGTTCATTATGTTTGCGCCCCGGCCCATGGCATCCTTCGCACTGAACGTTTGCAAGTTTTGGGGTCTCTTTCAAACTGGTGAAGCCCGAGTCAATACCATAACCCGTGGCATGGCAAGGAAAACATCGGGTTTCCTTGCGATGTTTTTTTACGCTTTTTTTGAAGGTATGTTCATGGAGGTCCTTTTTCCGGCCCATAAAAAAATCCCGGTGGCATAACCGACATTTTAAATTGCCTGAGTAAGTATACTCCCCGGACTTTATGGCTTTTTCATATGCAACGTCTCCGAGGGCAGACTTTAAAGGATTAACAAAAGGGGAGGTGTCTTTCAGTTCCGCTTCAATGCGGTCATCTTGCGCGTTACAGAAGGAAACGAAAATTAAAGGAGAGATAAATACTAAGAAAATAAGGTGAAAATTCAAAGTTCTTTTTTTGACCATAAATCCTCTCCAGGCAAAGAGTACTGCGACACTATTATGTGGAATCCCGAAATAAGTGATACAAAAATCTATTGTTGCAGGATTTTCCCCACTCCTTCTAAAAACTTTTCACTGTCTAAGGGTTTGGCAAAAGCCATATCCGCGCCAAAATCAGATGCAACATCCAGGTAGTTTTCAGCAACATTAATCCCGCCTCCTGAAACTGCAATAATTTTCACGTCAGGAAAATCCTTTTTAAGCTCAATAATAGTCTCTATTCCTTCTTTTTCAGGCATAACAAGATCTGTTATAACCAAATCTGTCGGTTTTTGACGGAAAAGTTTGATTCCCTCCTCGCCGTTATTAGCGGTAACAATCTCGTGCCCTTGCCGCTTGAGCATACTTTTAAGCAAAATTAAAATCTGTTCATCATCATCAATAACCAGTATACTTGCCATATTATATTTTCCTCTAATACATTAGGGTAATTTCAGTGTAATAGGATTTTTTTTACTCCTTCTAAAAAATTTTTACTGTCTATAGGTTTGGCAAAAGTCATTTCCGCGCCAAAGTCGGATGCAATGTCCAGATAGTGTTCAGCTTCATTGATCCCGCCTCCTGATACTGCAATAATTTTTACATCAGGAAATTCTTTTTTTAAGTCACCGATGGTCTCTATTCCTTCTTTATCAGGCATAATAATATCTGTAATAACTAAATCAGTCTGTTTTTGGCGGAAAAGTTGGAGCCCTTTTATGCCGTTGTTAGCTGTAGTAACTTCGTACCCAGCCAGCTCAAGCATCTTCTTAAGCATAATTAAAATCTGTTCATCATCATCAATAACCAATATACTTGCCATATGATATTTTCCTTTAAGCTCAACAGGGATTTGCTTTTTTTAGGGGCTTTTGAAGCCTCCTCTCGTTCCCAGGCTCAGCCTGGGAATGCAGTTTAAGAGGGTCTGCCTCTTAAGTGGAGGAAGTAGGAACTTCGGTTCTAATGTTTCATGGGAACGCGTTGGGAAAAAGAAACCTTCTGACCTTTTCATACAGGAGGCTGAGCCTCCGGGTATGCATTCCCAGGTAGAGCCTCACTGGCGTTAAGTTAAGCTTTTTGGTTTGGGGTTTGATTCTTTTTTGTCCCAGAGGGACAATCGAAAATAGCCCAGCGATTTATCGCTGGGTCTGCCGCCAGAGATTTTTAAGTCCCGGAGGGACGGCTGAAAAGCGATGTGGAACGAACCCTGGGATTCAGTCGTCCCTACGGGACTTTATTATTTGGGTCCTTTACCCAGCAATGAATTGCTGGGCTAATTTCGGCTGTCCCTCCGGGACAAAACCGGAAAAATTTCCTTAACTTAATGCCATTGAGGCAGAGCCTGGGAACGAGAGGAATAGCGGGATAGCCGGACAAGCAAACCTTCTCCCCGCGAACGGTTACAAAAAAGGCTTGCAGTGAGAAGAAAATAGAGTGATTTTATAAACTATCCCCCATATTTTACCAAAGGTTAACAGAATCACTTTTTAAAGTCAAAAAAAACGGCCGGTTTGTCTTTACAAGTTCCTTGCTAGGTAAAATAAGTATGATTTTTCTGACATAATGCCACTTGAGGCTGCCCAAAATTTCAACAGGATACAGCTAGTGCACGCCACCTCCAAAATATACAAATAACCCTTCTTGACCAAAAAATTGAGAACCTTTATGATTAATCGATTGGATTGTTTTTTTGAGTACGCTCCGACAATTTAGAAACTTGGAAAAAACTTCGACTATACGCACATAATAAAATTCCAGTGATGACTATTATGAAAAATGGACGTAATAAATGATCATCAGGAAAAAAGACATTAAATTGATTTGCGACAGCCTTTCCACTTTGGCGGGACCCATTTGTTTTTATAGGGTTGATGGATCCCCTCTCTATGAAACATCGGAATTTAAAACGGAATGGCATACAGAATATGAACGTAATGAGGTTATTTTTGAGAATACCCTTATTGGTTATTTTTCCGGCGGAGCCGAAAACCCGAAAGCTGTAAAGCTCTTTACCATAGCCCTACAAAATATACTTGAAAAGAAAAGCCTCACCACCCACGCACTCCAAAAATACAAAGAGCTGAGTTTTCTTGCAAAATTAAACGAAATTTTTAGCTCATCGGTTGATCTTGACCATATTCTTTCTACCGCCACTCAGATCATTAGCCAGGAAATAAGTGTTGAAAATTGTTCCATCATGGTGATGGAACCTAAAAGCCGCAAGTTTATCCTCAAAACCGCTTTCGGGAAAGTTCTTAACGAAGAATCATGGCTGACGGGAAACAATGGAGGAATTGCCGACAAGGTGATGGAAAGCGGAAACCCCGTCATTACCAATGAACCCGAAAAACATCCTGATTTCATCAAGGGAGGCAAGGTCAATATCGAATCTTTGTTATGCCTGCCTTTAAAGCAAAAGGAAAAGGTTGTGGGTGTCTTAAACTTAAGTAACAAAACTAAGGGAATATTTACCAGTGAGGATGAATCCCTTCTTAGTTCAATATCTACTTTGATTGCGGAAGGTATCGAGAATTTCCGCCTTCTTGAAGAAAAAATAACCAATGAGAAATTCACCCTCATCGGCCAGATGGCCGGGGGGATTATTCATGACTTGAAGAACCCTATGGCCGCAATTCAAGGGTTTGCTGAACTGCTCGCAATGGAATTAACCTCTGAAGAGAGAGCCCGTTTCAGCGACATGGTAGTAAAATCCGTGCACAAACTGGTTGATATGGTTGAAGACCTCCTGGTCTTTTCACGTGGAAATAAAATTGTAATTGTTAAGGAAAAAACCAGCGTGGAAAGCTTTTTTGGAGAGATTATTTCTTTTATTGAAAGTGATATGGCGTCGAAAAACATTGAAGTGAAAACCAGGCTTAGCTATAGCGGCGATTTTAATATTGACCGTGACAGGTTTCAAAGGGCTGTATTCAATATTTCCGGGAACGCAAAGGAAGTTTTGGCCAGTGGTGGGAGATTTTTGGCGCTGACTCGGCTGGTCCAACCTGACAGCCTTGAAATAGTGTTTTCAGATACGGGAGAGGGAATCCCTGATGATATTATTGATGACTTATTTGAGCCTTTCGTGACCAAAGGAAAAAAGAGAGGCACGGGCTTGGGGCTGGCCATCACGAAGAGCATGGTAGAAGAGCATAGCGGAAGCATCAAGGCCGTAAATGGAAATTATTCCGGAGTGGAAGGGTTTAACGGGGCGAATTTCGTAATCCGGCTGCCGCTGAAATAGTGAACGCTACAATTCCATTCCCAAAACCTCCGAAGCCTTTTCCACGATATGATCCGGATCAAAAGGTTTGGTTAAATACAAGTCGCAACCTACCTCTGCCCCTTTTTCTTTGTCGAACTCCTGCCCCTTGGCCGTAAGCATGATGATATGAACGTCCTTCATTCCCAACTTGTTTTTTACTGTGTCGCACACCTCAAAACCATTCATTTTTGGCATCATCACGTCCAGAAAAACCAATTCCGGTTTTTCCGACTTGATCAGCTCCAGGCCAGCCTCCCCATTTTCGGCGATTAAAATATCAACACCTTCATCCTCAAACTCTTCCAGGGTCTGCTCCAAAAGAAGCCTGATGTGAGGTTCATCATCCACGATCAATATCTTTGGCATTTCATTTCTCCTTATGTGACATCTAAATTTTCCAGATTCTTTTTTTGGTCTTCCGATAAATACAGGAAAACAACATCTTCAAACCCTTTTTCAAAGCGCAGGGTTTTTACGATACTATGCTGTTCCGAGATAAGGGAGTCCACCACAATCATATCGGGGGCAATGGCCCTGGCCCTTTCCAGTCCCTCCGGCCCGCTATAAGCCCCTTCCACCATATACCCTTTGGCTTTTAGGGCATACCTAAGAGTGTTTACCGTATTTTTGTCACTATCGATAATCAGGGCTTTTTTCGCCGAACCCATTTTGTGAGTTAAGGTGCCGACATCTTTAAGAAGCTCCTCCATATTGACGGGTTTGCTGAGGT
The DNA here is from genome assembly GCA_029261755.1 of Nitrospinia bacterium. Lineage (GTDB taxonomy): Bacteria > Nitrospinota > Nitrospinia > JACRGO01 > JACRGO01 > JACRGO01. Next base: position 17,328 of record JAJDAS010000068.1, on the reverse strand, counting down.
GCCGGTCGATCCCAAGACGACGCCCCCTTTCCTTGTCTTGTATTATGGAGAGAATAACGATAGGGATGGAAGCGGTAAGGGGGTCATTCCTTAAAACCGCTGCTGCGTCAAAACCGGTCATGTGCGGCATCATTACGTCCATGATGATCAAGTCCGGTAGCTGCTCTTTCACCTGTTTCACCGCATCGATTCCGTCCACAGCTTCTTTAACTAAGTATCCCGTGCTCTCAAGTTCCTGCCTTAACAGCTCGCGAATAGACGGCTCATCATCCACGACCAAGACGGTTTTCTTGCCGTCATGAGACGCGGTTTCGGTGGACACCACATGATCCTTGACTCGCTTAAAGAAGGCACTCATATCCTCAACATCTATTGTCTCTGTCGCCTTTTCGGAAATCGCTGTCACCGGGATGTTAAAAGAGAACTTGCTTCCCTTGCCGACCTCACTCTCCGCCCATATTTTACCGCCGTGATGCTCCACGATTTGCTTGCAGATGGGAAGTCCCAGGCCCGTCCCCTTAGGTTTATCCGTGAGAGTATCCCCCACTTGTTTGAACTTTTCAAATACCTTCGGCAAATCCTCCTGGGGTATTCCCGGGCCCGTGTCTAACACACTAACCACAATCTCACCATTTCTTCTTTCCGTCTTGCAGGTAACAGACCCCTGGTCCGTAAATTTCACCGCGTTGGAGATCATATTGATCACAACCTGTATCAGCTTGTCCTTATCTACCTCTACCTCGGGCAGTCCATCTTCGAATTCCTTAACGAACTCAACATCCTTATGTTCCAAGAGGGCAGAGGTAGCTGCGGTTGCCCTTTCCACTACTTCCGTTATGGACAGAGTTTCCATGTTCCATTCGATTTTTCCCGCCTCCATTTTTGCCAGGTCAAGCACATCGTTTATCAGAGTCGTAAGCCTTTCCCCTTCTTGGGCTATAATGGAAACATTTCCTCCCACCTGTTTTACAGCCCGTTTAACTTTTTTGTCCTCGGTCTGAATAACAGGGAAAATGGTTTCCTCAAGTTTTTTCTTAATAATCTTCGCGAATCCCACCACAGAGGTGAGGGGCGTCCTCAGTTCATGGGAAACGGTGGACAAAAAGTCGGATTTAACCTGGTCCAGCTCTTTCAAGCGTTCATTGGCTTTTTTTAACTCTTTGGTTCTTTCCTTGACCATGGTTTCCAGGCGGAGGTTTTCCTTTTTCGCCCTTTCCAAATTGATGCGGTAAATGGAATAGGCTATGGTCAGGGCAAATACAATGGTAAAGAGAGAAACCGCTATGGCCGTTAAAAGCATTTGTCTCACGTTGGCTACATACGATGTGGCGTCCATAAGCAGCATCAAGTGATTTCCTTCCGGTTGTTTTGGATCAATGTGGTCTATGATCCGGTAAACATCTCTTCCATTTTCAACCAAAAAGCCCCTTTGGATGTCAGTGATCTCTTTTCCCAGTTCTTTTCCTGCCCTTTCCGGATTGCTGCTGACCATGACTTGTCCTTCTTTATTCAATAACGCAACTTCCACAATATTCTCCGTGGACTTGATGAAGGCATTCAGAAAATCAAAAAAATCCACCGTCTCGAAAATGGAGAGGCTGGAGAGAACAGAACTTGAAATGGCATTTAGCAAATTATTTACGTCTGTTTGCATCCTTAAAACGGATGCCTCTTTGACCTCTTCGGAAGTGTAATCAAACTCGGATATATCCACAGCCAGGTCGATGATGCCAAGCACCTGCCCTCCACCTTTGACCGGGTAGGAAATGGCAAGGACATTGGTCATATCACGCTCATCCTGGTAAAACCGGCCAAGGTTTTTGGGGTCCGAGAGATCGAAATTGGGCCGCTCAAATTTTTCCCCTATTTCCTCGATAAACATGGAATTGAGGATAATTCCGTCTTTATCTAAATAACGAAATTCAAAAATGTCCAATTTCAAAGAGATGTTCTTAATCAGGTCCTGAATATTCATCAGGTCCTTGATGGCAGTAAACTTGGTAATACTGGAAGTAACGGACTGGACAATGCTGTCCGTATCCACGTTTAACTGTTGGAGGAGAATTTCCTTTTGATGGAAATAGTTATATGCAGCCAGGGAGGACAGACAAATGATGAGAGTTAGGCAGAGGATGGTAAGATTATGTTTTTTAAAGAATTCCATGATTAATCGACGTAAGTGGCTCTACTTACCAGAAAATGGTAAAGCGTAAGAATGAAAAAGGGAAAAGATTGAATGACTCTATAAAAAGGAACAATTTGAGCAAAGGTTAGCAGAACCATATTTTAAAGTCAAAATATCCTTTACTCCATGGCACTCGCTTAAACCTTGTTGGGCCCTTCCCATGATAGCAATCATAACCTGGACATTTTACCCATCAACCCAATAGGTTACAATCTCACCTTCAATTCCTTTTACCGTTATACTTTCCCTCGGAGTACAAGGAAGCGCGTCCTTGACCAGTTGGTATGTTGAATCGGAAATCGAAATTTGCCCGGGTTCGGAGCTTCTTTCCAAACGAGCCGCAAGATTGACGGTACTTCCGATAATTGTATAATCCATTCGATTTTTACTGCCAAAATTCCCCACCGTACACATTCCTGAATTAATACCGATTCGAACACCCATATTCATTTTCTTGGCCTCTTTTTGCATCTCAATGGCCATTTGAACACACTTTTTAGCATCTTTATCAATACTGGGCGATTTGGGATCACCCAAAAAAACCATTACGCCGTCACCCATGAACTTATCTAAAGTGCCTTCAAAATCAGCGGTTATTTCCGCCATTCGATTTAAATATTGATTGAGCCAATGGGTAAGGAACTAATAAGCTAAAAAGTCAATCCCTAAGACGCTAATCAATAGTTATTGTTTCTTCAGACATCAACGTCTCCTGGGCGACTGCTTCATCCATATTCAGTTTTTTTTGTACTGACTCAGGCAACAGGCGATAAAAGAGTTTTACTTGAAATGCCGCAATTTTGTCCGAAGATACGTCATAACTCAGTTTTTTTATAGATGCGGCTTCCAGACGGGTGTCTTTAATCGGCTTAATATTTTTAACGAAGTGCACATAGACTGCCTCTTCTTCGGGATAGGAAAGGGCAAAATAGCTTTTGGGGTCTTCGTTTTTCGGGTGTTCTTTATAATTGGACCAAATGGGATTGTCATTTTCATCGAGAGCCGTCACCTTCACATATATGGCTCGCAAGGGAAATCCAATAGGAATGCGGTGAAGAGACAAGTTTTCCAGCTTTAAATGGAGGATAGTTTTGCCGTCTTTTTTTTGGGCCTTCCCTTCGATTATTGCGGCCATGCTGAGTAATATTGGGGAATGCCCCCCTTCGAAAAGATGCTGGTAGACCTTTTCCCGTACAGGCCCATTCTTAGCCGACTTAACCTTTCTCATGGAAGGCATGTGGCATTGCTGGCACAAAGACTTGGATTTTCCCTCGGCATAATATTCCGCTTCCCCGCTTTGATGGCAACCGGAGCATATATCCACATGTTTATACAAACCCAGGAATTTGGAATCATGTGCGCTTTTATCGGTTTTGGTGGGACCGGTGATCGGTTTAAAAAAATCCAGTTTATAGTAATCGATCCCCTGGTTGTCCCCGGAATTTTTCCCATGGACGGAATGGCAAAAGAGGCAGCTTACTCCGTCCATAAAAAGTTTCGCGTTTTTATCCTTTTCCTCGGGATAGAGCGCTCGAAACGGCACATGGCATTTATCGCATTTGCTGGTGTCGTAATTTTCCTTAAGCAAAAAATCATAGTACGCCTTTACCATGGGGTTTTTTGCGGGAGTAGAGTGCGCGTGCATGGTTCCCACCCACTCTTCGTAAATCCTTTTATGGCACTCTCCACAATCTACAGGAGTGTCCAGATCCAGGCTTTTTTCCGGCTTTACAAGGTCGGATTTTTCCGCTTGAGCTGAAAGAGAGGAAAGGGCAAAAGCAAAAAACATGAGCGGGAACAAAAAAGCAATAGTTAATTTTCGCATGGGTTTCTCCTTGGACATTTCTTTCCTGCAAACTGGGTTTGGGTTATTTCAACGTAGCGGCGGCCTCGGCGTTTTTATACACCTCATATGCGGCGTTAACATCCTTATAAGACTTGTCCCATCTAGCGTTGTGGCAGGCTTGGCACATTTTCTTAATGGTGCCGGGTTTATCGGTCCCGGCCAAGAAGCCGCCCTTGGCGCCAAGTATGTTATGTTTACTTCCTGGGCCATGGCACCCCTCGCATTGAACATTGGCGAGTTTTGGGGTCTCTTTCAAACTGGTGAAGCCCGACTCAATACCGTATCCGGTGCTGTGGCAAGGAAAGCAACGGGTTTCCTTCCGATGCTTCTTTACACTTTTTTTGAAGGTATGTTCATGCAGATCTTTTTTCCGACCCATGAAGAAATCCCGGTGGCATAACCGACACTTTAAATTTCCGGAGTAGGAATATTCTCCGGATTTAATAGCCTTATCATACTCTGCATCTCCCAGGGCGTACTTCAGGGGATTGGCCATGGGAGCGGTATCCTTCAGTTCTATTTCTATACGCTCGTCTTCGGCATAGCATGGAGCAAAGGATGATAACACTGAAAACAAGCTGGCTATAAAAAAGAAAAAGTAAAAAGATTTTTTTGGGGACATTACATTTCTCCGAAAATAAATAAAGTTCAGGTTCGATTTGCTATGTATATTATGCAGGGTGCATATCTTCAAGCATTTATACTCTACCGCAATTGGTTTTCGGTATCTTAAAATTAGCGAAACCAATTGCTAAGCATTAACTGCAACCAAAATTTGATTTTAAAAACCGAAAATCAAATTGGTTTTAGTATAGCTGGAAAGATAAAGTGAGAACATTTTTCGCGCCAAAAATTCCTGATAATGTTAAACCAGTGCTTCCGCAATTTCATTTCGGATTATTTCCAGTACTTGCGGGATCGAATTTTTCAGGGTCTGGGAAAGTTCCGTTCCCCAGTCAATATTTCCAGGCTGGACGGCAATAATAATGGCCTCCGGGGCTTTGTTGCTCATATGGCGGACCATTTCCAGGGTGTCGAAAATGGAGATCTTATGGGCGTGGTGGAATTTGCTTTTTTTGTATGTGATGTCTTCCGGTTTAAAGCGGTAGATGGTTCCGGGAGCCCCGCCCCCTTCCACCACATCTATGCAGATTAACCGGTCGGCGTTCGCCAGATCTCCCATTTGGTCAACAATGGATGTTCCTCCGTCCAGTAAATCCACATTGGGTGGGAGAGTGTCTTTTTCCTTGAGCAATTCCCGTATTATGTGGACCCCGAAACCGTCATCGGACTGAACCAGATTGCCGATTCCAAGGACCAGGATTTTTTTCAATATTTTTATTTCCAGGAAGTGAAAATATCCTCAAGATTCATGGTAAATCCATCAAGCAGCACGGATTGAAAAATTTCATTTTCTGAGAATCGCCCGGCAAGCTCAAACAACTCTTCTTTTAAAACATGTAATTCCACGTTTTTTTCTCCAGGGTCCACTATCCAGTATTCTTTTACCCCGAATTTCGCGTAGATTTTTTTCTTTTGAACCAGGTCCCTATATGCCGTTGACTCGGACAGTATTTCGATAACAAGATCAGGAGCCCCATGGATATTCTTTTCGCCAATAATGCCGAGTCTTTCCTTTGCAATAAAAAGGATATCCGGTTGTAGGACATTTTCATTGTCAAAATAAACATCGCATGGGGAATCAAAGACCTTACCCATTTTTTTTTGCCTGACAAATTTCCCTAATTCAAACTGGATGTTTTCCGAAATCCATTGATGATAGGGCTTTGGTGCTGGCGTCATAATTAACTCCCCCTTTATGAGTTCATACCTTTTGTCGTCTGGCGTCTCCAGGTAATCCTCATAGGTATATGTCTTTTCTTGGATAGCGGTTTGCATTTACAGTCCTCCGTTAACTGACAAAAAAAATATTTCTCAAACTAAAGTTTTAAAGGAACCATAAAAAGGAAGACAATTTTAACGCAGAGGTCGCGGAGGACGCAGAGAAAAAAGCAGTAACAAGTAACGAGTAACAAGTAACGGCAGGTTTTTCTTGTCACTCGTTACTTGTCACTATTGTTTGCCTCTGCGTTCTCTGCACCTCTGCGTTAAATTATTACTTTATTAGTTCTTTTTGGTTTTGGCTTCTCTCCCCGCTAAGGATCGCATGCTCTTTTAAACTCAATCAGGCCTTAGGGTACCACGACAAACTTCCCCAAATCCCTATCGGGAGTAATTACATGAACCGCACAAGCCATGCATGGATCAAAGGACCGAACCACCCTCATGGCCTCCACCGGAACGTTGGGATCGGCAATGGGTGTATCCATTAAAGCCAATTCAAAGGGCCCCAGGTTTCCTTTGGCGTCCCTGGGGGAACCGTTCCAGTTGGTGGCTGGAATGGCCTGCCAATGGGAAATTTTCCCACCCTTCACTTTCATCCAGTGACCGCAAGCGCCCCTGGGGGCTTCGGACAAACCATAACTCGTACCCTCATCCGGAACGGGCATTTGTTCGATCATTCCCGATTCTCCCAATGCCAAGGCGTCCACCCATTCTTCCAGACCGTGGATCAAATGTTGCGCCTCCAGGACCCGCGCCATGTGGCGGTTTAAAACCGAAGAATGTCCCTTCATTTTTCCGTCTACCTTCATACGGGCGAAAGGTCCGACCTCCATGGCCCGATCCTTATAACGGGCGGCTGTAATAAAGCTATAAGCATCTTTTTTATCGGGATTCGCTGTTTTCGTGTCCGGGTCAAAGGGGTTCTTGTTATCTTTTCCATCCTGCCAGGTATGGGTGACATCTTCCGTAATACGTTTGATATCCAATTCCTCATATTTGCCGTCAATAAAGGAGCCGCGCTTGTGGTAATGCTTGGTGTCTTTGTTATCCAATTCAAAAACGCCAAAACTCAAATAGTCTGATGGACCGCTCCCGATTGTTGCGTAGTCGGGATAAAACTTGGCCACAGCCTCCACGTCCTTGATCCAGACGTCGTTTACGAACGCCTTCATCTTATTGAACCGTTCTTTCCATGCGGCGATCTTTTCCTTGGTGGGCGTCTCCGTCATGCCACCTGGAACGAAAGTAATGGCATGGGGAAGTTTGCCGGCAAAGATGGTGGCGGCCTCCTGGGCTATCCGCCTGATTTCCAGGGCCTGGATGTAGTGCCCAACGATTTCATCATTCTCTTTTTTGGGAATTCGAAAATCATCGCCGTATCTCGGAATAAAAGGTGGCTTATCCGGACCCTTGACGAAGTCCAGGGCCGCCAGATGAAAAAAATGAAGGGCATGGTCTCCAATCATATGAGTGCCGTGAGAAATATTTCGCATCAACCTGGCATTTTCGTTAAAAGGCTCGCCGAATAACATCTCAAGATTTTTATTGCCGCAGACGGAATGCACCATGGGACAAACGCCGCAAATTCGAGTAGGCAGGTCCTGGGCCTCCCTGGGATCGCGGCCGATCATAATTTTTTCGAATCCTCTATAAACCGGACTGAAGGCCTGGGCGCTTGTGACCTTGTTGTTTTCGATGGTGATGGTGATCCCAAGATGTCCTTCGGTTCTGCCCACCGGATCAACAGTAATAACCTTTTTCTTAGAACTATTTTCTTTCATTTATTTTTCCTCCCTTTAATATGCGTAAAGGCCTGATCTGGTTTTGGCAAAAGTCGGTTCCGTGCAGGCAATGCAGTGAGATCCGCTTTTCACGCACCAATTGGTATTTCCATTCCATCCTCGTTTCCAGGAATTGCAATAGGTTTTGGGCCCCAAGCATCCCATAAGAGCGTAGCATTTTCCTTGTTCTCCGAAATTCTCAGCCAGATTTTCCGCATCGAATTGAGGCTTGAGAAAACATTTCTGGTGAATACTTTCGCCAAAAAACAGTTTGGGGCGATTCAGTTTATCCAGCTCGGGAAGTCCGTTTTTCAAATAATAGATCAAGGATCCGAAAATATCGTCAGGGTGAACAGGGCAACCTGGAATATTCAGCACCGGCTTGTCAGTGAACTCACTTAACGGCTTGACACCGGTTGGGTTGGGATTGGCGGAGGGAATACCACCAAAGGAAGGGCAACTTCCCGCAGCCACTACGGCCTGGGCGTTTTTAGCCAACTCCCGGGCCAATTGAACCATGGTGATTTTCTTTCCTTTATAATCTCCCACTATGCAAAAACGGCCCTCGGCGGCTGTGGAAATAACCCCCTCCTGAACATAAATATATTTTCCTTTATGCTTTTCCATAACCTCATAGACCTGTTCCATCAGGGTTTCGCCAGAGGCCGCGCTAATATTGATGTGGTAATGCAGAGTGATTAGTTTCAGTAAAATCTCATCAATCTTAGGGTCCATGGCGTTCAGAGCCGAAATGGAGCAGCCCCCGCAGGTCCCCCCAGCGAACCAGATCACCGGTGGCGCAGTTTCCACGACCTCGGCAAAGACTTTGGCCACCAAGGGATTATATACCTGAGTCAAGGAAACCCCAGCCGTGGTAACGCCAATTGACTTTAGAAACTCCCTCCTATCCAAAAATTTACCCATTTTCCCGGTACCTCCTTGGTTAAAGTGAAATGACATGCCTAAAATATATAGGGTTGAGGTATATAAGTCAAACGAAAAATGACGTTACAACTGGTAAAGATAGAAAGGTATAAAATTGCAGTTCCGGAATGTTGTTTTTTAAGCTATTTTCCTACTATTTTGATTTTTCTTTTGTGAAAATTGAAGTTGATTCTGCCATTATAACTTTCGCTCAATTATGCTATAATCTGCCTTTTTTTGAGAAAAGCCTATGGAATTTATAAAAAAACACAATATTTTTATATTCTGCTTCTTCCTCATACTCTGTTTATCTTCACTGGCTTTTTATAACTACATATCCCAAAAACGGGTTCTCCTCCATCAATTGAGCATTGACACCGAAAATGTTCACAAATCCGTCTCCTCCAGTATTAACAAGTTCAGCGCTATCAAAGATACGTTGGGAATACAGCACCTGCTCAAAAGCATCTCTTTGGAACTGGATATTTTTGAGTTTCGGTATATGAATAAAGATGGCGTTATCCTCAACTCCATGTTTGCAAAAGAGATTGGGGGAAAGTTCCAACGGCCTGATTTCGATCCTTTGGACCCAAAAAACCTTGGCCGTTTTTACCAAGACATCCGGGACATGACTAATGTCCTGGCCATTTTTCATCCCGTGAAACGAGGTAAAGAATTGATTGGCATAATAGATCTGGCTGTGGATATTTCCGAATTCGAATATAGCTCGGAAGAAGGCAAATCTGCGGCTTTATTGCGGATGAGGACCGATGTTTATAACCTCGTAAACGCAATATCCACTTCCATCCTCAACAGCCTGTCTGTCTTCGAAACCGTTGATTTCTCCGACTTTCTGGAGAGTTTTTTAAAGTCTTCGGAAAGCATCCTGGAAGTGGCTATTTTAAACAGAGAGGGCAAAGTGGAGGTGAGCACAAACCTTGATAGAAGAGGGAAAAGGTTGGGCGTTGAGTTCACCATTTCTCAACGAGGCTTCACTGCTGAAAAGGGGAAGGATATTTACCGGATCATCGGCCACGTCAACCCCAACGACCCTGAAGGCTCCCATCTTATGCTGCTCATCGATGCCACTTTGTATGTGGCCAACCTTCAAAAGCTCTTTTTCACCGCCGTGGCCACGACCCTTCTAACTATTCTATTCTCTCTAACCATTACCTATTCCATTTATCGGATCAACCTGGAAAGGACGAAAAAAGAGAACATTCGGCTGGAGGAAATGGTGAAGGAACGTACTACTGAATTAAGCGAAGCCAATGAAAATTTACGCGCGCTGAATGAACTAAAGAACCAATTTATTGGAATGGCCTCCCACGACCTTCGCAACCCATTGGGCCACATACGCGGATTTTCCGAGCTATTGTATGAAGACGGTGGGAACTTTTCCCCCGAAGAGCAAAAACAGTTTTTAGAAACTATCTATTCCTCAAGTGACCACATGCTGGCTTTGGTAAATCACCTTTTGGATATTTCCGTCATTGAAAGCGGACAACTGAAGCTTAATATAGAACCATGTTCTCTTGACGAGCTGGGCCGAGAGAGGGTCCACATTTTTGATGTTCATGCCAGAAAAAAAAATATGGCTTTTCACCTGTCATTTCCTGAAATCCGGGATATCCCACTTGATAAAAGCCAAATTTCTCAAGTGCTGGATAACCTCATAAGTAACGCCATAAAGTTCTCTCCCAAGGGTTCCAATGTTTACCTATCCATGGAGATAGAGCATTCCATGGTGAAAGTCAGCGTCAGGGACGAAGGGCCTGGTTTATCTCAAGAAGACCAAGGCAAGCTTTTCGGTACATTCCAAAAGTTAAGCGCAAAGCCCACGGGTGGAGAAAAAAGTACCGGACTTGGTTTGGCAATTGTGAAAAAAATCATTGAAACCCATGGAGGTTCCATCAAGGCGGAAAGTCAGCTTGGTTCGGGAACCACCTTCGTGTTTTTCTTACCCATAAATAACGAAGCAGTTAAAGAACAAGGTGGAACAGGATAGGAATGATTTTCAACACTTCAGATCAGTGAAAATTATTTTTTTGATAGGACAATTGAGTAAAGATTTTCTTCCCCATGTTGATTAGCAAATTATTCAAAGGACTGTTGGTTGGTGTGGGATCGAAGATGGTTTGTTTAGCTAAAGCGGATGCTTTTGGGAGCCCGGGATATATTTTTTTGACATAATGGTCCCAAATATCCTGGTACATTTTAGAGACATAGCCATGATAGACAGGGTTGTTTTCTTCCAGGCTTAGGATAAAGGCAAGGTTTCCATAAGAAGATTCCTTTAGGTCCGGAGACTTGATAAGAACCGCCGTTAAGGCCAACGCTTCGTGATAATTATAAGGATCCATGGGAAAACTGTTTTTATACCCATCCAAATTTATTGAGAAATCTCTTAACGGCTCAAATCCCGGTTCAATTCCATAGTGTTCGCGTATGAATGTATGTACGCCCTCATGAAGTTTCTTTCCCTCCTCTATAATTTCCGAAAATTGGATATTCAAACTCTCTGTACTCCAGGCACAACAAAGTGAATCCCTGTTTCTCGGTTTAGAGGTAAAATACAAGAAGTTGCTTGAGTAGTTTGAGCCCTCAGGTAAGGTAATGGATATATTGTGTTTTTCTTTTGCTTTTATCTCGTAGATGCTTAACTCGTGAACAGCTCCAATATTTAATTTGTTTTTCAGGGATTCTTCCAGGGCGATTTTATTTTCATAGGTGAATAAAAGATAAAATCCACGGTTAACTAGGGAATCCTGGATTTTCCTGATGTCGTCGTTGGTTTTGATTTTCAGGACTTCGCTATTTATTTTGGCGAGGATGTCTTTGACGTTATGGGAGGGTATCTTGCCTGTTTGTGCTAAGGTTGGGCGAATGATTTCCATTACTTTTTCCCCATACAACATGGAAACTTCTTCGAGGTATGCTTCTTTTTCTCTTATGGGAAAGGATGGTTCTAAGCTTTTTATTTCTATTTGTAATTCCGGTTCCGTGGCATAACAAAGGCCTGGGAGTATATTTGCTAAAGCAACCGCTTTTACCCCTTCCAGAAAAACCTTTCTCGTAATTCCATACTTAGCATTGGGTGGGTTCATTTATTTTTAATGCTTACACTCTGTGTCATCTGTACTACAAACTTGCGTAACTTTGTTTTTCTATCAAAGTTTTTATAAGAGCAATACAAAAAACAATTTTAACGCAGAGCGCTGCAAAACTTACGCATATTGGTAAACTGGAACCTGGATAGTTTTTGTTGGTTGAATATTTCCCTCTAGAAGATGATCAATTTCCTTTGCTACTTTAGGCTTAACTACTTTTTCGCCACACTGGGTGCAAACGCCAATAGGCACATTTTCAAAAATGAGTAACTGCCCCTTCCATCTAACTTCACGGGGGATAAGACGTTCTTCTACAAAACCTCCACAATAGTAACAATCACTATATTCTTTTCCCATTTTTTTAAAACCTCCTTTATAAATTCCTTGTGTATGGATCTTTCCATTTTGGCATGGTTGGGATGTAAACTGTAATAAGAAACAAACGCCCTATCGGATTTCTACCGCAAATAATATGGACAGGTATTCTATCATGTAGAAAACCTAAAGCTAAACAGCTTTCTCCCCGGGGATCATCAGGGTATTCTTCAATGATTTCGCAATTCAGCAATCCGAATTCAAGTTGAGCAACAGTTAATTCATCAGCAATGCGTTCATCATCTGCATGAAGTGAAATTTCATAGCTTTGCTCTTCAACTTCTTTACGAATGAAATTAGGTGTTATACTCATATAAATATAGCATTATTTTTTGCGTAACACGGCTGGGTAGCGTTTTTTTAGTTTTAAAGGCGTGAACACATATAATATCAAGAGGTTTCAGAATATGCCAAGAAAATTGTTTTTTGGCAGAGATATCGATTTCTGATTATTTTTCCTTTTTAAATCAAAAATCTAAAATCATAAATCTGAAATGGTAATGCCCCCTATTGACCAATTGGAATTTTCGAAAGAGGGCAAGGATGGCTTAAAGCAAATTCTGTTTTTTTCAAAAGATTCCATCCAGCAAGCTTCCGATGCACTGACGAAATCTTTTGATTGGAAAGAAGGAAAACCCTCCAAAAGGTTAAGAACTATAGCCGCAAGGTTGAGGCAGCCTTTTTAAGGTTTTAGCCTTTCCTTGCGGACTTTCCTTAATTCGTCCTTTTTTGGGGTAAAAACCTACAATTAAGACCGTTTTAATGCCCAAAAATTAAATAATTTTCTTTAAAAACAATGCGTTAGATTGGTCCGACCCAAATCCCTAGTTTGTCCTGTAAATCCAATTAGTTACCAACTTGTCCAGGAAATTGACCATAACCAGGGAAAACACATGTACATGGACCATTAAGGGGCCAACCTTGATTCATTCGACAGGCGCCAGCCTGGGTATAACAGGTCCATCCAAGTTTTGGACCTTCTTGTTTTATAACGGTTACAGGAACACTAATCTTGCCACCTTCTCCAGTCCCTGTTTCAGCAGTCCCCCCCATGGCACAGGAAGATAAAACCATTAATATCAAAATAAAAAAATAAAAACGTATTTTAAACATTTTCCCTCCTTTAAGTATTTAATTAATTCTTCTTTTTGCAATCACCAGTAGATGTAGAACCTGTCAAATTGACACATGGAGATACATCTATATCACCAACCTCCACCGTTCCACCAGTAGCTGTACCATCACCACCTACCTTACCACCTGTCGCACATCCATAAATTACAATTAGAAAGAAAAAAGAAAATAATAAATATTTCGTTTTCATTTATAACTTCCTTTCTATAAAAAATTTTAATAAATTATTAGAAATAAGGCAAAATCAAAAAACCTTTATTTTTTTTTGCAATCTCCTGATGAAGCAGAACCTGGTAAATTTACACAAGGTGAGACATCCACATCACCTACTTTTACACTTCCGCCAGTAGCTGTCCCATCACCATGAACTTTGCCACCTGTAGCACATCCATAAAAGGCAATTAAAAAGAATAAGGAAAAAAATAAATATTTCGTTTTCATTAAAAACCTCCTTTCCAAAAAAATATAATAAATTTTATTAGAATAAGAAATTAGAATTATATGATTTTGATATTTAACCTCCTTTTCCTTATTAAATTTAAAAAGTGCTAACGACTGGCATAACCAACGCGATACCGATACGGCATTATAGAAAAGTTTTGAATGCAGATTAACCCGAAACTAAAAAAAACGCTCTATTTCGCGTCTGGTTGATGCCATGGTTATGACTTCACCGTTACCGATTTGGCTTCGGCTGTAAGATCAACAACAGGGGCTTTTTCCTTATTTTCTTTTGCACGCAGTTCTTTGGCTAACTTATCAATGTCATACCCGCATTCATGGGCAATTTGATCTTTTATTTTCCAAAGTTCTTCCATAATTTCATTCTTCATCCAACTCACCTCCTAAAAGTTCTTGTGGTGTACAAATTTCAGGGCAATTGTACCCATTAGAGACAAGAACGGACCGAATAAGTGGCTTGCTTTCGGCATTGTCAATGTGACGGCAATTCCAAGTCAATAAATAATCAATATTGTGGACGGAGGTCAAGGCGATATGCAAAGCGTCATCGGTGGCATTTCCAGGTATAGCGTGCTGACTTATTAAGGTTTTCGACAGCTCCACTGCAGAATCGGTCATCGCAAGAAGAGGAATGCCATCAAGACTTTCTAATCGTTTTTTTGCCGCTTCTTCATCACCACAACCCGCCTCTTTAAGGACCAGTTCTGAAATATAAAGATCAAACAACAATCTTCGTTTTTCCCACCATTCAATAGTCAAGGTCTGCCATGCGGCGGAAAGAAGGTTTCGAGACGGTCTTCCGGTTAAAAAACTAACAATTGAGGTTTCAATATAGACTTTTTTTTTCATGTGCTTTCTTCCTGTAAACTACCCGTTAAAACCTACGCCTCTTTTTTCTTCTTAGCTATTTCGGTACAATTTTTCAACGTCTCGTCTTCTTTGCTCCGTTTTTCCTCATATACTTCTTCCTCAAGATATATATTAGGCATAGGGCTACTTGATTTGTATAAATGGCATTCCGCTGGTTTATCTTTAGAACGGTCCAAAAAAATGGTTATCTCATCATCATTTCCTATAAAATCTTGAGAAATTTTATAGGGTACGTTTTTGTGCGTGACAACCTCCATGTCATGAGACCCAATTCCTCTGATATTCATTTTGATTAGACCTTCTTTAGCAAGTTCCCTTAACTCTTTAGCATGTTGCTGATCCATTGGCGTCTCCTTTGTTAGAAAAATATCATCATCTTTAGATTCAAGTTTGAAAGTTTTTACCGTTAATTCGTTTATTTTATCGTAAAGCATATCAGGAAAACAGGGCTTTTCGACGAACTCGTCCATCCCTATAATTAAACATTTTTCCCTGTATTCTGTGCTTCCGGATAGAGCCATTATCGGAAAGTATTTTATTTTTCGTCGAATTATTTTTGTTGCTTTCAAACCGTTCATTACCGGCATATCAATATCCATTAAACAGAGATCATATTTTCCTTCGTTTTTTTGTGCATGTTCCACGGCCTCCAGGCCATTCGAGGCCAGATCAAAATCATAACCCCAGAGATTCATTAGTTCCCTGTTTAAATTTTGAAGAAGCTGGTTATCTTCAGCAATTAATATTTTCATTTTTTAAATCCTAAATTTAACAATCAAGGTAGAACAGTCAGTCTCCCGGCTGCCCCCTCACAGATCCCGGCGTGCGGAATTACCGCACCGGGCTCCTCGAAACTGCTCGCTTACGCGCTGGCTTTAGCCCACAAGAAGTTTAACCGTGGTTCCGCAGGTTTTTCCGTTATCCTTGGGCTCGGAATTGAGAAATGCTCCATTAATTGTCTTAAGCCTTTCCAATTATAGCTCTTCCTTTGACTGCGCCTGTTTAGCCATTTGAGCAAAAGCCGAGTCGTGTAGTAAAAGAAATTATCCTGGCTTTTACAGTTGTCGCGGATTCCGTAATAATTCCAATATCCTTGATATTTAGACTTAAGGGTCTTGAAAAGCAGGGATATCTTCATGTTCCGGTTTTCTTTAATCCACTCCTTGAAGTTGTTTATGGACACCCTGAGCTTCTTGGGGGCCGTTCGCCTTTTTACTTGCGGCTTGCCCTTGTAATTAAGTTTCCATCGAAACTCAAATCCAAGAAATACAAACCCTTTGTTGTTGACTAAACTGAACCGGCTAAACCGAAGGATTCGCGTCTTTTCAGGTGCAACTTCCAGACTGAACTTTCCAAGGCGTTCGCCGAGTTGTCGATAAAACTTATCGGCGTCTTCCTTGTATTGAAACGCGCATACAAAGTCATCAGCATAACGGACGATCATGGCCATCCCTCTGCAGTTAGCCTTAATCCTCTCTTCAAACCAGAGGTCCAGAGCATAATGCAGATAGATGTTAGCCAGGATTGGAGATACAACTCCTCCCTGTGGAGTACCCGTTGCCGGGTGAACCACCTTGCCGTCCGTTTCAAGGATTCCCGCTTTCAGCCATTTGTTGATGAGTCGTAAAAGCGAACGATCATTGATCCGTTCCTTGAGCATCTTCAACAACCACTCGTGGTTGATGTTGTCAAAGAACCCTTTGATGTCCGCCTCCACTATCCAACCGAAACTTCCATATTGCAGATTAAAGGTCAACTCCTGAGCCGCGTTTCGCGGCCCTATTTGGGGTCGATACCCAAAACTGCAATTAAGGAAGTCCTCTTCGTAAATGGCGTTCAGAATCTTAGCCACCGCTAACTGAACCAATTTGTCCTCAATGGCCGGTATTCCCAGCGGGCGAAATTTCCCCGGTGACTTGGGGATGTACTTCCTGCGAACCAACTTGGCTCGGTACTTCCTCTCTTTCAGACGCTTTACAAGGTCACGGATATTCGAGTCCAGATTCTTCCGGTACTCTTTGAAATCGATCCGGTCCACCCCAGGGGCCGCGTTCCTTTTCAACTCAAAGAAACTGGTCTTTAGGTTCGCCTCGTTCAGCAGACTGTAGAGATTCTCAAACCGATATTTCTTATCGCTTTCCGCCCTCTTTGCTATTCCCCACAGAGAGGTTTGCATGTTTGCCCGGCCTTCCATATCCGGTCCATGTTTCCTTTGTGGGCTACGCAGTTCCGTCACACCCTTCCCCATGTGATCGGCTCTCCCGTCTCCGAGTACTATGGTGTGATCTGACTCCCTATTGACCATCAGCTATCCTTCTTTTGGTTGGGTAAGCTTACCTGCTGGCAATCTCTTCCGTGGGTTAGAACTCAGGCTTGTCTTAGTTTCCGGGTTTCCCCTTCCGTGTTTTAAATCCTTTCTGTCATACTACGGTTCAATTACCGCAGGAACCAATAGGGCCTCCCAAGTTCTTGACGCTTCTCTATGCACATGCCACGCTCTTAAATGACCCCGACAGACCCTCCGGAATCTCGCCAATAGCGATTCCTATGTGTTGGCTTCTGGCTCGTTAACACCATGGCCGCCTGCATTTTCCCTTTAACGAGGCTGTATCAAGCTTCAGGGAGGCACGAACTCCCCTGTGGCCTATGCACTTCTCTGTGTACGCTTCGTGGGTGTCGTTCAGCTTTCGCCTCCTTCACCTACGCAACACTCGATACGGGTGGCTGGCTAAGCCTTACCCGACGGGGACTTGCACCCCGAAAGAAGCGCCAAGCTTTGCTTGGCGCACTAACGAC